>DASTMB010000005.1 GCA_035714365.1 Mycobacteriales bacterium
CGGCGTCGACCGAGAAGTCGTCCGCCCGGGTGGACGCGGCCGCGCCCAGCTTGACCCGCCGGTCCGGGTCGGCGAGCAGCTCGGCCAGCGCGGCGGCCAGCGCGGCCGGGTCGTCCGGCGGGACCAGCCCCGCGGGGTCGACCACCTCGCGCATCCCGGTCACGTCGCTCGCGACGACCGGCCGCCCGCAGGCGAGCGCCTCCAACGCCGTCAGCGCCAGCCCCTCCCACCGCGACGGCAGCGCGACGACGTCGGCGGCGGCGTACCAGTCGGCGACGTCGTCGCGGCGGCCGGCGAGCAGCACCGACGACGGCGCGGCGGCCGCGAGCGTGTCGTGCAACGGCCCGTCGCCGACGAGCGCGAGCGTCGCGCCGGGCACGTCCGCCCAGGCGCGCAGCAGCACGTCCTGGCCCTTCTGCCGGGACAGCCGGCCGACGCAGACGACGAGCGGCCCGTCCGGCAGGCCGAGCCGCCGCCGCGCCTCCGTCCGGGAGCCGGGCTGCCAGCGGGCGAGGTCGACGCCGTTGGGGACGACGTCCCAGCGCCGCGCGCGCACGCCCGCGGCCACGCCGTCGGCGCGCTCCGCGTCGCTGACGCAGACGACGGTGTCCGCCCAGCGGGCGGCGGCGCGTTCCCAGGCGAGCGAGGCCGCGTGGACTGGGCCGGTGACGGCCGCGAACGACCAGGCGTGCGGCTGGAACACCGTCGGCACCGCGCCGCGCAGCGCGAGCCGCCCGGCCAGCCCGGCCTTCGACGAGTGCAGGTGGACCAGGTCCGGCGCGAACGCCCGCAGCACCCGGCGCAGCCGCAGCGTCTCGGCGGCGACGGTGGGGCCGGGGGAGCGGGTGGCGGGCCAGGCGGCGTACGGGACGCGGCGTTCGCGCAGCCACCCCGTCAGCGGGCCGGCGGGTGGGCAGGCGACGCGGGCGTCGAGGCCGTGCGCCCGCTGCTCGCCGGCGAAGTCGGCGACGCAGCGCGCGACGCCGGCGTCGGTGGGCTGGGCGACGTGGAGCACCCGGAGCGCGCGGGGGACCTCCACGCGCCGTATCCTGACACCTCCCGACCCTTCCGGAGACCGTCCGTGCGCCCAGGCCCGCTCGCGACCGCCGTCGCCCTCTGCTGCGCCCTCGCCGGCTGCACCGGCGAGAGCCCGGAGCCGACCGCCGCCCCGACCACCCCCGCCGTCCCCACCGCCACCGACACCGGGCCGCACTGTCCCGCGCCGACGCGCCCGGCGGCGGCCTGGCCGAAGAGCGTCCCCGAGGTCATCCCGAAGCCCGCCGGCCTGGTCATCCAGAAGACCGATACCAGCAAGGGCAACATCATCCAGGTCCGCTCGCAGGTCCCGATCTCGCTGCGGGAGAGCGTGCTGTTCATCGTCAAGGAGTTCCCGAAGGCCGGCTTCACGCTCTCGCGCGGCGACGCGGAGGCGACCGAGGCGGACGCGCCGTTCCAGCGCGGCGACGCGCTGCGCGGGCTGGTCCGGGTGTTCGCGACCGACGACCCGTGCTCGACGCTGTGGCTCTACGCCGTCGTCCGCAACACCAACGCGCCCTACGACATCTCGTACACGCCGCCCCCGTCGTCCACTCCTCTCCCCTTCGGGTGACGGGAGGGGTCGCCCTCCAGGCGCTCGCCACCGGGCTGGCGCAGGGCGCGGTCTACGGCCTCGTCGCGCTCGGCTTCACCCTCTGCTACCGGCTCGTCCGCGTGCTCGACCTCGCGCACGGCGACCTCATCGTCGGCGCGACGTTCGTCTCCGTGCTGGCCACGGTCGGCACAACGCCGGTCCTCCGCGCGCCGTCCCCGGCCGTCGCCGTCGCGCAGGTGCTCGTGGCGCTCGCCGTCGGCGGCGCCCTCGGCGCGGTGCTCTACCTGGTGGCGGTCCGGCCGTTCGCGGGCGAGCTCGGCTGGGTGGCGGCGACCGTGACGGCCGGGCTGGTGGTGCGCGCGGCGGTCGGGCTGGTGTTCACCCGCGAGGCGTACGCCGTCGCCGACCCGCTGCGGCTGCCCGCCCGGCTGGTCGCGCTGCCCGGCGGGGGGCGGGTGCCGTTGCGGGTGGCGTTCGTGCTGCTCATCGGCCTGGCCATCGGCGTCGCGGTCGACCGGCTGCTCGTCGCGTCGCGGCTGGGCCGCGCGATGCGCGCGGTGGCGGACGACCGGGACGCGGCGGCGTTGATGGGGGTGCCGGCCGAACGCGTCGTGCTGCTGGCGTTCGCGCTCGCCGGCGTGCTCGCGGGCGTGGCCGGGCTGCTGGCGGCGCCCGCCGGCCCGGTGACAGTGTCCGGCGGCGTGATCCTCGGGCTGAAGGGCACGGCGGCGGCGCTGCTCGGCCGGCTCGGCTCCGCGCGTGGAGCGGTGCTCGGGGGGCTGGCGCTCGGCGCGGTCGAGTCGCTGGCGGTCGCCTGGCCGCCACTCGGCCCGGCGTACCGGGACGTGCTCGCGCTCGGCGTGCTCGTCGTCGTGCTGGCGGTGCGCCCGGAGGGCGTGCGCGGGCGGGTCGCGTGAACGCCGTCGACCTGGCGCGCGACCTCTGGCTGCTGCTCGCCGCCCTCGGCCTGAACCTCTCCGTCGGCTACGCCGGCCAGCCGGTGCTGGGGCAGGGGGCGTTCGTGGCGGTGGGCGCTTACGGCACGCTGCTGCTCGCCGCGCACCTGCCGCTCGGGCTCGCCGTGCTCCTCGCCGTGGCCGGCGCGGGCGCGCTCGGCTGGCTGGTCGACTTCGCCGCGGCCCGGCTGCGCGGCGCGTTCCTCGCGCTCGGCACCTGGGCGCTGGCCTGGCTGGCGGCGGCGGTGCTGGCGGCGTTCCCGGGGACGTTCGGCGGCGACCAGGGGCTGCCCGCGCCGTCGCAACGCCTCGTCTCGCCGGCGCTGGGCCTGGCCTGGCGGCTGACCCCGCGCTGGCACGTGCTGCTCGCTCTCGTCGCCTGCGGCGCGCTCGTCCTCGGCACCCGCGCGCTCGGGCGGTCGCCGGTCGGCCTCGACCTGGCGGCGTTGCGGCAGGGGCCGGAGGCGGCCGCGTCGGTCGGCGTCGACGGCCCGGCGCTGCGCCGCAACGCCCTCGCCGCGGCGGCCGCGACCGGCGCGCTGTCGGGGGCGGGGACGGCGTTGCTGCTGGGGTTCGTGGCGCCGTCGAGCGTGGCGCCGTTGCTGTCGATCCAGCTCTTCGTCGCGGTGCTGATCGGCGGCACCGCCAACCCGTACGGCCCCGTCGCCGGCGTCGCCGTCCTCCTCGCGCTGCCCACCGGCGCCGGCACCGAGCGGGGTCGCGGCCTGGTCACCGCGGTGCTGCTCGTCGCGGCGCTGGCGCTGCGCGAGCCGGTCGCGCGGTACCTCGCGCGCTTCCGCCGGGCACGCGCCACCGCGCTGCCGGAGCCGCTCGTCCCGCCCGGCGGGTCCGGCGTCGCGGTCGAGGCACGCGGCCTGCGCAAGCACTACGGCGGCGTCCCCGCCCTCGACGGCGTCGACCTGGTGTTGCGGGCCGGCGAGGTGCACGCCCTGCTGGGCCCCAACGGTTCCGGCAAGACGACGCTGCTCCGCGTCCTCGCCGGCGCGGTGCCGCCGGACATCGGGACCGTGCTCGTCGACGGCGCCGACGTCACCGCCCGCGGGCAGGTCGGGCGGGTGCGGGCCGGGGTGGCGCGGACGTTCCAGGACACGGTGCTGTTCCCCGGCCTCACCGTCGCCGAGCACGCCGCGGTCGGCGCCCGCGCGACCGAACGCCCCGGCGCCTGGCGGGCGCTGCTCGCGCTGCCGTCGGAGCGCGCCGAGCGCCGCCGCGCCGCCGGGTACGCCGCCGCCGCGCTGCGCGACGCGGGCCTGGACGCGCGCGCCGCCGAGACGCCCGCGACGCTGCCGTACGGCGACCAGCGCCTCCTCCAGGTCGCCCGGGCGGCGGCCACGGGGGCGGTCGCGCTGCTGCTGGACGAGCCGGCCGCCGGCATGTCGGTGGCGGAGACGGCGCGGCTCGCGGCGTTGCTGCGGACGCTGGCGGGGAACGGCCGGGCCGTGCTGGTCGTAGAACACAACGTGCGCTTCGTCGCCGCGGTCGCCGACCGCGTGACGGTGCTCGCCGAGGGCCGGGTGGTCGCGGCGGGCACCCCCGACGAGGTGCGGGCGGAGCCGGCCGTGCGGGCGGCGTACCTGGGCGAGGAGGTGCCCGCGTGAGGCGGGTCTGGGCAGCGGTGGCCGCGGTCGCGCTCGTCGCGACGGCGTGCGAGACCGGCGGCGCGAAGGGCGACGAGATCGTGGTCGTCGTCAGCGCGCCGTTCTCGACGTCGGCCTGGGTCGCCGACGGCGTCGCGCGCGGCGCGCGCCTCGCCGCGCAGCAGCTCAACGCGAGCGGCGTCAAGGTCGGCAAGGAGACCCGCAAGGTCCGGCTGGTCGAGCTCGACCACGCCAACTCGGTCGAACGCGCCCAGGCCAACGCGCGCGCCGCCGTCGAGCAGCACGCCGCCGCGCTCGTCACCGACGGCGTCGGCGCCGTCGCCGTCGCGGGCGTCGCCGGGCCGGCCGACCTGCCGGTGTTCGTGACGTACGAGGGCGGCGAGGGGCTGATCGACGAGGACGCGCGGCCGACGCTGTTCCGCATGGCGCCGGCCAACCGGCCGATGACGCAACGCCTCACCGACTACATCGCGGCGAAGCGGCCGCGGCTCGCGCTGATCACCGACGACTCCGGCTACGGCCGCGACGGCGCCACCGACCTGGCCAAGGCGATCCAGCGCGACCGGCTCACGCTGCTCGACACCCGCGTCGTCCCCGCCGGCACCGACCCGGCGCCGCAGGTGCTCGCCGCCAAGGGCTCCGGCGCCGACACGGTGCTGCTCTGGGCACGCGCGCCGGTCGTCGCGTCCGTCATCTCGACCATCCGCTCGCGCGGCTGGCACCCGGCGATCTACACCGGCCCGACCGCCGAGGACCCGGTCGTGCGGCAGCAGCTCGCGCAGCACCCGGAGTGGCTCGACGGCGTCGGCTTCGTGTCGTTCCGGATGACCGCCGAGGTCGGGCCGAAGCCGTTCGAGGCGTTCCGGGCGGCGTACGAGAAGGCGTTCGGGCCGGACAAGGTCGGCGTCGAGGCGGGCGGCACCGACGTGGTGCAGCCGCCGGACTGGGCGATGTACTCGTTCGACTCGCTGCACCTGCTGGCCCGCGCGCTCGGCCACGCGAAGGGGTACGGCCGGCCGCTGATCGACGCGTTGAACGCCGTGTCCGTCACCGGCGCGAACGGCGACGAGCGGTCGTTCCTGCCGCGCAACCACGAGGGCGTGTCGAGCGACGACATGTACATCGCGCGGTTCCAGGGCATGCGCTTCCACCCGGTCAAGGACGACCTGCTGTCGCGCTCGCTCCCGGCGGTGCCGCAGTAATGTGCGGCCGCTACTCGGCCTCCCGGCCCTCGAGCCTGCTCGCCGAGACCTACGCCGCGACCGTCGCCGACGAGCCGCCCGCTCCGTCGTGGAACGTCGCCCCCACCGACCCCGTCGCCGTCGTGGTCGAACGCCCCGCCGGCCGCGAGGTGCGCACGCTGCGGTGGGGGCTGATCCCGTCGTGGGCGGAGGACCGGCGCATCGCGTCCCGGCTCATCAACGCGCGCGCCGAGACGGTCGCGACCAAGCCGGCGTTCCGCGCGGCGCTGGCCCGGCGGCGCTGCCTCGTCCCCGCGGACGGCTGGTACGAGTGGCGGGCCGAGCCGGGCCGGGCCAAGCAGCCGTTCTTCATCACGGCGCGCGCGGGCGCGGGGGTGGCGTTCGCCGGGCTCTACGAGGTGTGGCGCGACCCGGCGACGGAGGAGCTGGTCCGCACCTGCACGGTCGTGACCACGAGCGCCTGCCCCGAGCTGGCGTACCTGCACGAGCGGATGCCGGTCGTGCTCGCGCCGGGCGCGTGGGACGCGTGGCTGGACCCGGCGTACGACGACGTGGCGTCGCTGGCGGGGCTGCTCGTGCCGTGCGACGGCTTCGGCGCCCACCCGGTCTCGGTCGCGGTCAACAGCGTCCGCAACAACGGCCCGCAGCTCACCGAGCCGCTCCCCGCCGACGAAGCCCTCTTCTAGCCGACCTCGTACGTCACCGGGTCCGGCCGCAGCTCGACGCCGGGGCCGCCCAGCGGCACCACCACGTCGAGCGCGGTCCCGCCGACCGACGCGCAGAGCACGGCGCGCGAGCCGCTCTGGTACAGGTCCAGCCCGGTCGGCACGCCCAGCACGGTCTCGTCCATCCACGGGTGCGGGCCGGGCGCCTGGTTCGGCTCGGCCTGCGTCGCGCAGGCGGCCGGGTCGGTGCCGACGCTCGGCGCGCTCGGCGCACGGGTCCCGCCCGTCAGCACCAGCGCGCCGCCGACGCCGACGTGCGAGACCGGGTCCTCGACGCGGACGCAGACCCGCGTCTCCGCGCCGGCCGCCGTCACCGTCGCGCGGCTGCGCACCGCGCGGGTCGTCACGTCGTAGATCGACAGGCCGCCGGAGCAGGTCGCCGACGCGCGCGAGACGTCCGGCGTGAACCACGGCCACGCGCCGCCGACCGGCGCGTACACCAGCTCGGCCGGGGTGTTGCCGGCGGACGCGGTGTCCAGGCCGTCCCAGCGGAACGTCCACGTCCCCGCCGGCCCGCCGAACGCCGTCGGGCTGACGTCCGCCTCCGGCACCCGCTGCGCCGGGAGCAGGCCGCGGGCACCGGCCCACTGCGGGCCCTTCATGACGTAGCCGCCGACGCGGCCGTCGGGGGCCTCCCAGCCGGCGCGGCAGGCGTTGCAGCGGCTCACGCCGACCCCGACGACGCCCGCGGGCAGGTCGCGCGTCGCCTTGACGGCGCCGGCGCCGGTGCCGTCGACGTTGGCGGAGACGCCGCCGTCGCCGGGGTTGCCCGCGTCGATCACGCCGGAGCCGGAGCCGGCCACGACGGACACCGCCGCGTCGCCCGACCCGACGGCCGAGGTCACGACCGGCGCGGTCTGCGCGACACCGGTCTCCATCGTCAGGACGGCGTAGCTCTGGCCGGGGTTGAGGTGCGCGACGGTGACGTACTGGTCGATGCCGCCGCCGGCGCCGGCCCGGTCGCGCGGCAGGTCGACGCGGACGCTGCCGGCGCCGCGCGAGGTCGACACCGAACGCCGGCCGAGGCCGAGGTTGTACGCCTGGAGGAACGTCAGCCGCCCGTCGAGCGCCGTGCCGACCCCGAGCACCACCGGCGCCAGCCCGGTGACCTCGCCCGTCGCGTGCAGCTCGACCTTGACGTCGTCGGCGCCGACCGGGCCCGCGGTGATGGTGAGGACGTGCCAGTCGTACGTCGGGTCCGCACCGGCCGCCAGGCCCGGTAGCAGCCCCGCGGCGACGGCGAGGACGGCGGTGCAGGCGAGCGCGCGGCGTACGGACACTGGCCCTCCTGGGTTGGGCGGGCCCGCAGCCTAGCCACGCCCGGAATGCCCGGAAAGGGGGGTTCTTACAGCCGCCGCCAGATCGCCGTGGTGTTGCCGGCGATGGCCAGCAACGCCGCCACCGCCAGCGCGATCGGCACCGGCCGCGGCCGCAACGGGCGTTCCGCCGCGCGCACCGCCTCCGGGGGCGCCAGGGCGAACCGGAACACCGTCGACACCTTCCCCGGCCCGTGGTGGCCGAGGTACGGCGCGTACTCGTCGTCCCGCGCGGCCGACGCGGCGTTCTCGACCAGCGCCGCGACCGCGTCGCGGGTCTCGTTCGGTGTCGGGCCGCGCCGCAGCCACTCCGCCCAGGTCCGCCCGCGCGGCGGCGCCAGCAGCCGCGGGTCCAGCGTCGGGACGGCCGCGAGATCGAGCCGGAGCAGGCCGGGGCCGTCGACCCGCAGCACGAACTCCGCCTCGCCCTGGAGCACCCCGTCGAGCCGCAGCCCGCCCGGCGCCGGCTTCGCGCCCAGACCGTCGCCGGTGGCGTTCGCGCCGGAGACGGTGATGCCGCCGGTCACCCGCATCGGCGCCACGGTCCGGAACGGCCGCTTGTCCACGGCGGCGGCCGGCAGGGAGGCGGGCAGCCCGCGCCCGGCCATCGGCGGCGCCGAGCGGTCGCGGCGCCGCGCGTACGCCAGCATCGTGTCCAGCGGCCCGGCCAGCGCCGCCGGCGCCACCTCGCCCGTCGGCACCGAGCCGTCGCGGCCGGTGCGGTTGACGAGCCGCACCACCACCTCGCCCGGCCCCGGCAGCGACCCGCCCGGCCCGATCCGCCCCGCGCCCCGCCAGGCGATCTCGACGCCCACCGGCAGCAGCTCGCGTTCGACCCCGGGGTCCAGCGTCAGCCGGGCGACCAGGTCCTTCCGGCCGTCCACGAACCCCTGCCAGACCACCGCCTCGCGCTTGAGCACCGGCGGCGGCGAGTCCTCCAGCGCCTCCACGTCCTGCGCCGACGAGCGCTCGTACACGACGAACTGCCCGGAGCCGGACAGCACGAGGCGTTGCGTCAGCGTCACCGCGCTCGGCGCGCCGTCCGGCGCGACCAGCACCCGCACGTCCTCGGTGTCGTCCACGCCGCCCGGCACGAACGTCCGGTTCAGCCGGTCCGGGCGGTCGGTGAACGCCTCCTTCGGCACCGGGATCGCCCCGGTCGGCCGCGGCAGCGGCAGCACCGGCGACTGCGCCTGCGCGGTGCCGGCGAGCAGCACGAGCCCGGCCACCACCCGCGGCACGGCTCGGCGCATGTCCCAGATCGTACGTTTCAGCCCCCGAGCGGGGGGCAGGGTCGCGCTGAACGCCCGAATCTGGATCTTGTCCGACACCCGCGACCGAGATAGGAACGGCGTGACCGCGCGCCGTTTCCGGGAGCGGGTCGCCTCGCGACCGGAAGGGACGACGTGGACGACGCCACGGCGCGCCAGCGCCTGGAGCAGCTCCTCGCCGACATCGACTCCTCCTCCGCCACCCTGGCGGGGGAGCAGGGCGACACCGGCGAGCTGTCCCGGATCGACCAGCACCCGGCCGAGGCCGCGAGCGAGCTGTCCGAGATGGAACGCGACGACGCGGTCCGCACGATCGTCGACGGCCAGCGCGAGGAGGTCCTGGCGGCCCTCGCGCGCATCGACGCCGGCACGTTCGGCACCTGCGTCGAGTGCGGCACCCCCCTGCCCGAGGAACGGCTCGACGCCCGGCCGGAGGCCGCGCGTTGCGTCACCTGCCAGCACGACCTGGAGACCGCCCGATGACCCGTACGCTGCGCACGGCCCCCGAGGCGATCCGGCGCGTCCGCCGCGACCCCCGCTTCCGCGCCGCGGTCGAGCACCGCATCCCGGAGGCGCAGTGGCGCAGCCGGGGCGAGTGCCTCCGCCACGACCCCGAGCTGTTCTTCCCGAACGCCGCGGAGGACCCGGTGGCCGCGCTGGAGATCTGCTCGACGTGCACCGTGCTCGGGCCGTGCCTCGCGGCCGCGCTCGACGCCGGCGAGTGCGACGGCGTGTGGGGTGCCACGACCCCGGAGGAGCGCCGCACCATGCGCGCCGCCTGGGCCGTCCCGCAGCGCGTCAGCTCCTGAACGTTGCGGCCGGGTGCCGCACCCGGTCCCGCTAGATTCCGCGCCACGCTGCGCGTGGCGCTCCCTTGAGTCGCGGGACCGGATGCGGCGCCCGTCCGCCGGGACCGGCTGCCCGTTGGGCTCCGCGTCAGCGACGCCGCGCCGCCGCCAGCAGGTGGATGCCGGTGGACTCCCCCTCGCGCTCCTTGGCGAGCGCCACCTCGGTCGCGACGAGCGTGTCGAGCGAGCCGGGGTTCGCGTCCAGCGCGCGCGTCACCGCCTCCTGCGACAGCACCGTGCGCGGGCGGACCCAGTCCACGTCGTAGCCGAAGTCCGTCAGGACCTGGTGCAGCTCCTCCGGCCAGAAGCAGCGGCTGATCGACCCGTCCTCGTTGGGGATCAGCACGACGTCGGCGGACGGCACGTCGGCGAGCTCGGCCCACCGGCCCTGCTCGGCGAGGCGGGCGAGGCCCAGCACCAGCGAGTCGACGCACATGAGCAGCCGCCCGCCGGGCTTGAGGACCCGGTGGAGCTGGCCGAACGTGTGCTCCGCCGCGAGGTGCTCGGACAGCGCGCCGGACTCGGCGAGGATCGCGTCGACGGCGCCGTCGCGGAGCCAGCCGAGGTCGAACGTGTCCGCCGCCACCGGCTGCACGCCCGCCTCGTGCAGCGTGCGGTCGGGCAGCTCGCAGACGTGCAGCACGTGGTGCCCGGCCTGCGCGGCGAGCTGGCCGAAGCGGCCGCCGGCGGCGCTGAGGTCCAGCACCAGGCCCGGCGGGGCGGCCTCGAGCCACTCCTTGACCTGCTTCGTCGCGACGGCGTCGTAGAACCGCCAGAAGCCCGGGGACACGCCCGGCTCGGGGCCCGTACGGTGCTGCGGGCGTACCTGTGGCTCCACGGCGGCCCCTCTACCCGGGAAGAAGATCATGCCAAACACCGACACCTTCACCCTCCCCACGCCGCGCGGGATGGCGCGGTTGCGGGTGGACCGGGCTGAAGGTGTGACGAACGGCGTCGCGCTGATGTTCCACGGCGCCGGCGGCGACACGGACAGCAAGGTGATCGTCGCGGTTCGTGACGCGTTGCTGGCGGACGGCTGGGCGGTCGCGCGGCTGGACCAGCCGTACGTCGTCGCCGGCCGACGCGCCCCCGCGCCCGCGCCGCACCTGGACGAGGTCGCCCTGCTCGCGGCGGAGCGGGTGCGCGGCGACGGGCCGTTGCTGCTGGCCGGCAAGAGCAGCGGCGCGCGCGTCGCCTGCCGCACCGCCACCGCCGCCGGCGCGTGGGGTGTGGTCGCGCTGGGGTTCCCGCTGCACCCGCCGGGCCGGCCGGAGAAGAGCCGGGCCGAGGAGCTGCGCAACGCCGGCGTCCCCGTCCTCGTGCTCCAGGGGTCGCGGGACGCGTTCGGGACGCCCGCCGAGGTCAGGGCGGCCGTGGGCCGCAAGCGCGGGATCGTGCTGCGCGAGGTCGCCGGCGGCGACCACTCGTACGCCCGCGCCGACCTCGGCGCCGTCGCCGCGCGGGCGGCGGAGTGGGCGCGTCAGGCCAGGACGTAGACGAACGCCGCCACCGTGTCCGGCACCGCCGCCTCGCCGGCCGCGGTGATCACCGACACCGCGCCGCCCGCGTGGTCGCCGACGGTCACGGTCGCGCCCGGCAGCAGCCCGGAACGTTCCACGAGCAGCAGCCCCTCCGGGTCCGCCTCGAGCTGCTCGTCGATCCGGTTGACCCGCGTCGCCACGCCCGGCGCGCACGCCGCGAGCGCCACCGACGGCGGCAACGGCGCCGAGTGGGCCGAGCCGGGGATCGGGTTGCCGTGCGGGCAGGTGCCGGGGTCGCCGAGCAGGGCGACGAGGTGGCGTTCCAGGTTGTCGGAGATCGCGTGCTCGAGCCGGCACGCCTCCTCGTGCACCTGGTGCCACGGGACGTGCAGCACGTCGACCAGCAGCCGCTCGGCGAGCCGGTGGCGGCGCACCATGTCGGTCGCGTACTTCCGGCCGCTCTCCGTGAGCACCATCGCCCGCGACGACGCGTCCAGCGTGAGGTACCCCTCGCGCTCCAGCCGCTTCACCGTCTCGCTGACGCTGGGGGCCGACACGCCGAGGCGTTCCACGATCCGCGCCCGCATCGGCACGATCCCGGCCTCTTCCAGCTCGTAGATCGTCTCGAGGTACTCCTCGACGGCCGGGTGGAAGTCGCCCATGCGCCCGAGTGTAGGTGCGGGGGGAATCGGCGGCGCGGGCCGGGCGTTCCAGTCCGCATGCCACCGCTGATGGACCTCGGCTGGGCCGGGGTATCGTCCTCCCTCGTGGCGGACGAGACGGTCGAGGAGCGCAACGCGCGCTTCGAGGAGACGGCACTGCCGTTCCTGGACCAGCTCTACGCCGCCGCGCTGCGGATGACGCGCAACCCCTCGGACGCCGAGGACCTGGTGCAGGAGACGTTCGTGAAGGCGTTCGCGGCGTTCCACCAGTTCGAGGAGGGCACCAACCTCAAGGCGTGGCTGTACCGCATCCTCACGAACACCTACATCAACATCTACCGCAAGAAGCAGCGCCAGCCGCAGCAGACCCTCGCCGACGAGATCGACGACTGGTCGCTCGCGAAGGCGGCGGAGCACACGTCGACCGGGCTGCGTTCGGCGGAGACCGAGGCGCTCGACCACCTGCCGGACTCGGCGGTCAAGGACGCGCTCGCCGACCTGCCCGACGACTTCCGGATGGCCGTCTACCTCGCCGACGTCGAGGGGTTCTCGTACAAGGAGATCGCCGAGATCATGGGCACCCCCATCGGCACGGTGATGTCGCGGCTGCACCGCGGCCGCAAGGCGTTGCAGAAGGCGCTGTGGTCCTACGCCGCCGAGCGTGGGCTCGCGCCCGTCGAGGGAGGCCGGTCGTGAGCTGCGGCGACCCGCACGACATGGACTGCGCGAGGGCGATCGAGCAGGTCTACCTCTACCTCGACGGCGAGATGCCCGACGCCGACTGCACCGAGGTGCGCCGGCACATCGAGGAGTGCGCGCCGTGCCTGCGCGCGTACGGCCTCGAGCAGGCCGTCAAGTCGCTCGTCGCCCGCTCCTGCGGCTGCGAGGACACGCCCCCGCACGTCCGCGACGGCGTCATCAGCCGGCTGCGCGAGGTGCGCCGCGAGCTGACGCAGGTCGAGTACCAGCCGGAGTAGCAACGCCCGCGACCTGGGTAGGGTCGCCGCCATGCGCGTACTCGTCACCGGCGCCGCCGGGTTCATCGGCTCGACCCTCGTCGACCGCCTCCTCGCCGACGGCCACGACGTCGTCGGCCTCGACGACCTGTCCAGCGGCAAGCTGGCCAACCTCGCCGCCGCCCGCGCCGTCAACAAGGAGCGCAAGGGCGCGTTCTCGTTCACCCGCCTGTCGGTCACCGACGAGGGGCTCGCCGCCGCCGTCGCGAAGGCGCGGCCCGAGGTGATCTGCCACCTCGCCGCGCAGATCGACGTCCGCAAGTCGGTCGCCGACCCGCTGCGCGACGCCACCGTCAACGTCCTCGGCACCATCAACCTGCTCAACGCCGCCGTCGCCGCCGGCGTCCGCAAGGTGGTGTTCACGTCCTCCGGCGGCTCCATCTACGGCACGCAGACCCGGCTGCCGGTGTCGGAGCGGGTCAGGCCCGCGCCCGAGTCGCCGTACGCCGCGTCCAAGGCGTCCGGCGAGCTGTACCTCAACGCGTTCTGGAAGATGCACGGCCTGGAGTACACGGCGCTGGCGCTCGCGAACGTCTACGGCCCGCGCCAGGACCCGCACGGCGAGGCCGGCGTCGTCGCGATCTTCGGCCTGGCCATGCTGGCCGGGAAGCCGACGAAGGTGTTCGGCGACGGCGGCAACACCCGCGACTACGTGTTCGTCGACGACGTGGTGGACGCGTTCCTGCGCAGCCTCACCCGCGGCAACGCCAAGCGCTTCAACATCGGCACCGGCGTCCAGACCACCGACCGCGAGCTCCACACCATCGTCGCCAAGGCAGCGGGCGCGAAGGACGACCCCGAGCACGCCCCGGCGAGGATCGGCGACGCGAGGTCCATCGCGCTGGACGCCACCGCCGCGAGAGCCGGCCTCGGCTGGGAGCCGTGGACGAAGCTGCAGGACGGCGTCCAGACCACGGTCGACTGGCTCCGGACCAACGCGAAGTAGCACAGGCAAAGGACGGGGCCCCCACCCGGTCCACCGACTAAAGCGACGGACGTCGCCCTAGGTGGACCGGGTGGGGGCCCCGGCCGTTCGCGCTGCTAGCAGTTGGGACGCTTGCCGTGGTTGGCCGCGCTCTTGGCGCGAGCCTTCTTCTTGCGCTTCTTCTTCGCCATGGACGGGATACTCCCACACGACGACTTGCGCGGCTAACGCTCATGTCTTATAACTGGGCTACAGGCAACACTGCACGGGCACGGGAGGTACACACCATGGCTGTCACCCGATGGGACCCCTTCACGGCGCTGGCGCGCTTCGACCGCGAGTTCGACGAGCTGGTGCGGCGCGGCTGGGGCGGCGCCGGCGCGGCGCGCAGCGGCTTCGTGCCGCCAGTCGAGCTGCTGACCCGCGGCAGCGACGTCGTCATCCGGCTGGAGCTGCCGGGCGTGGACGTCGAGCGCGACGTCGAGGTCGAGGTCGACAAGGGCCGGCTGGTCGTCAAGGGCGAGCGCCGTGACGAGCAGGGCGAGCAGGCGGGCGGCTACCTCGTCCGCGAGCTGCGGTACGGCTCGTTCCGCCGGGAGTTCGCGCTGCCGGAGGGCGTGTCGGCGGAGAACGTCGAGGCGCACTACGACCAGGGCATGCTCGAGGTCGTCGTGCACGAGGCGGTGCGCCGGGAGCCGGAGCCGCAGCAGGTGAAGATCGGCATGGGCCGCGGCCGCCAGGCGATCGAGAGCACCGCGACCGAGGGGTCCGAGCAGACCGGCTGACGCGTACGCCGCAAGGGCGGGTGGCCGGTGGCCGCCCGCCCTTGCTACTAGGAGCCGAGGCGGCGGTTGAGGGCGTCGAGGACGGAGCGGGCGACGGCGTCCGCCTCGTCGCCGCGGACCAGCGCGGAGCCGGTGACGATGCTCTCGCCCTCCGGCGTGACGAGCTGCACGATGCTGACCGCGACCTCGCGGCCGCCGACCTGGACGGTCGCGGCGTACTCGATGTCCACGGCGCCGACCGGCATCAGCGCGGCGACGGCGTTCAACGTCGCCCGCGCGATGAGCCGCGGGCGGCTGCTGGGGGTGGCGGGCGCGGTGGCGCTGCCGTCGTAAAGGGTGCCGCCGCTGGCGAGCGTGACGGTCGCGGTCGCCTCCAGGCCGGTCGTCTGCGCGGTGATCGTCGCGATGAGCACGCGGGTGCCGTTGCCGCCGGGGGTGTCGTCGGCGTCGAGCTGCACGATCGAGACGATCCGGTGGTCGACGTCGAGGTCGAACTGCGCCATCGCCACGGACTGGATGTCGCGGACGAGCTGCTTCGGCGTCTTCTCGCGGGTGGCGAGGACGTGGATCTCGGTGGGCCGCGCGTCGGCGCCGGTGACGACGCGGACGGCCTGGACGCCGGTGAGGCGGCCGAGGGAGGACTCGAGCTCGGGGAGGAGCCGCAGCGTCGTGGGGGGCATGGATGTCCCTTCGGCGGGATCGCGCGGCGGCTTCAGCCCTGCTGGGCGAGCCGCGCGGCCACTGTACGACGCCGTTCCTCCAGCGAACCGGGAATCTCCGGGGTTGGTGCCGTGTCGGGCAGCGTGATCACCCCGGCGCGCGGCACCGCCCACGGCGAGACGCCGGGCTCGCGCGGCGGGGCCGCCGCGGCCCGCGCCGCCGCCGCCGCGTACGTCGCCTCCGCCACGTCCCGCTGCGCGTCGGCCACGACGCCGAGCACGACCGGCAGCGCCTCGGCGGCGTACTGCTTCACGTTGGCGACCGACTCGCGCTGCCAGAACCGCAGCGCCCGCGCCACCTCGTCCGGCAGCCCCGCGCTCGCGAGCACCGCGTCGAACTCGGCGGTCGCCGGGTCGCGGTACCGCTGGAGGATCTCCCACGCCAGGCCGGCGTCGTTGTGGTCCACGGTCCCTCCCCGAGATCACCGGAACGGTACGCCGCCGCGCCGCCGCCGCCCGCGCGCCACGCCCGGCGCAGCGGGGCAGGGCGGGCATCCGGGACACGGTGGCGCGATCACGACATTGACCGCGCTGTGTAGCGGCTGCTTCACTTACCGCGAGGTCGTGTCGATAGAGGCCTCGTAGCAAGGCGGTGGGGGGATCACCGCGACGTCAGGCGCTCCGGCTCGTTGTCTAGGCCGGGGCGTACGTGGCGTGTGCCATGGCCTTTGACAACTCCAGACTGTGGGACCGGGACCGGCAGTTCCCCGCGTGCTCGTCTCTCTTCTCTAGCGGAGCGGATTTCGGCACGGACGAATAGCGACGTCCGTGACTAAATTCGTGAAAGGGGTTGATACCCCAAATGAAGAAGATCGCGGCTGTCATCGGTGGTCTCGTGGCGCTGTTCGTCGCCGGCGGTGCCGGCGCGGGCTGGCACTAAACCGTCTTGGACCTGCCGGTCCCCGTCCCCCAGTCTGGAATCCCCCGAGCGGAGACCGATGCGGGAGCTTCCCCCTCGCGCGCGCGTGTACGTGGTAGCGGTGGCGCTCGTCGCCGCCGTCTGCGTCGGCGTCGCCGCGGCCGGGTTCCGGGGGTCGGTCGGCAACCTGCTCGCGTTCGCGCTGCTCTACGGCGCCGCCACCCGCTTCGCCACGCTCACCTCGCGCAAGATGACGATGTCCGTCGGCTTCATCGTCGCGCTCGCGTCGATCGCCGTCATCGGCCCCCACGGGGCCGCGCTGGTGGGGCTCGCCGGCGCGCTCAACCCGATCGACGGCACGACGCGGTTCGCCAAGCGACTGTTCAACGGCGCGCAGTTCGCGCTCGCGGCGTTCGCCGCCGGGCTGGCGTTCGCGTTCGTCCTCGGCCGCGACCCGGTCCACCTCGTCCTCAGCCACGCCTCGCTCGGCCGGGTGCTGCTCGCCGCGGTCGCCGCCGGCCTCGTCCACTACCTCGTCAACGTCTCGCTGGTCGCCGGCGTCATCTCGCTGTCGACGGGCCTGTCGCTCGGGCGGGTCTGGGCCGGCAACGTCTCGCCGATCGTCGCGACGTACCTCGGCTACGGCCTGCTCGGCCTGCTCATGGCCGAGCTCTACGAGGAGATCGGCATCCTCGCCGCCGTCCTCTTCCTGGCGCCGCTGCTCGTCGCGCGGGCGGCGTTCGCGAACTACGCCCAGCTCCGCGCCACCTACGACTCCACCGTGCGCGCGCTCGTGCAGGCCGTGGAGACGAAGGACTACTACACGCGCGGCCACTCCGAACGCGTCTCCCGCGTGACCGAGATGATCGCCCGCGAGTGGGGCATGCGGGAGGACCGGGTCCAGGTCATCCGCATCGCCGGCATGCTGCACGACGTCGGCAAGCTCGGCGTCCCCACGAAGATCCTGCAGAAGCAGGGCAAGCTGAACCAGCTCGAGTTCGAGGCGATCAAGCTCCACCCGCTGCGCGGCTACGAGATGCTCTGCGAGATCGACTTCCTCAACGAGGCGCTGACCGGCGTCTACCACCACCACGAACGCCTCGACGGCCGCGGCTACCCGATGGGCCTCCAGGACGAGGAGATCCCCGAGTTCGCGCGGATCATCATGGTGGCCGACGCGTTCGACTCGATGACGTCGACGCGATCGTACCGGCTGGCGAAGTCGGTCGACGAGGCCGTCGCCGAGCTGCGGCGTTGCGAGCAGGTGCAGTTCGACCCGAAGGTCGTCGACTGCCTCGTCGCCGCCGTCGCCAAGCACGGGTGGCAGCCGCACGCCGAGCCGTTCCACGGCGAGAAGGTGACCAAGGAGGGCGAGCGCATCGACTCGCCCGTCCCCGTCGTCTCCACGAAGCAGGGGCTGGTCGCGGTCACGCCGCCCGAGCCGGAGGAGGCGCGCCGTGCCGAAGGCCGGTAACGGCGCCGCCGCCCGGCGCGCGGTCCTCACCGCCGGCTTCGGGATCGGCGCGCTCGGGCTGGCGCTCGCGCTGCGCGACGGGGTGCCGCAGCTCCGGGTCGCGGTGTCGTTCGCGGTGCTCGTGCTCGCCGGCGAGCTGCTGCGCGTCAACCTCCCCGGCGACCGCGACTCGTCGCCCATCGGCGGCGCCGCCGCGCTCGCGTACTCGCTGCTCGTCGTCCTCCAGAACGGCGTCCCCGCCGCGCACGGCGTCGCCGCCGTCGTCGCGGTGGTGTTCGTCGCCAGCATCGCGTCGGCGCTGATCCACGAGGCGTTGCAGCGCGACGCGCGCACCACCGACCTGGCCCGGCGCATCCTCGCCACGGCCGCGGCAGCGGCGGCGTTCCGGCTGGTGCTGGCCGGCTCGCCGCTCGCGCGCGTCGTCGTCGGGCGGCAGAAGGACCAGCCGCTGCTCGCCATGGCGGTCGCCGCGCTCGCCGCCATCGCCGTCGACCTGATGCTCTCCGCCGTCGTGGACGCGACGCGGAAGCGGGCGCCGTTCGCGCCGATCCTGCGCAACGAGACCACCGCCCAGGCGCCGCTCGCCCTCGCCACCGCCGCGACCGGCATCCTCATGGCGCTGTCCGTGCGGGTGATGGGGCTGTGGGCGCTGCTCGTGTTCTGCGTGCCGCTGCTCGTGACGCAGTTCTCGTTCCGGCGGTTCGCGTCGATCGCGACGACGTACCGGCAGACCATCCGCGCGCTGTCCCGCGTCACCGAGGTCGGCGGCTACGTCGAGCCCGGCCACGCCCGGCGCGTCATGTCGCTGTCGGTCGCCGTCGGCCGCGAGTTCGGCATGAACGACGCCGAGCTGCTCGACCTCGAGTACGCCGCCCTGATGCACGACATCGGCCAGCTCTCCCTCGCCGACCCGATCCCGCGCGGCTCCACGCTCACCGTCGCGCCGTCCGAACGCCGCCGCATCGCCGAGCTCGGCGCCGAGGTGATCCGCACCACCGGCACCCTCGACCGGGTCGCGCACATCGTGGAGGCGCAGGCGTCGCCGTACCGGAAGATGCGCGAGAACGCCGACGTCGACGTGCCGCTCGCCGCGCGCGTCGTCAAGGCGTGCAGCGCGTACGACGACCTGGTCTCGGCGTCGCGCGAGTCGCGCGGCACCCGCGCCTCGTGGGACGCGCTGGAACGCCTCCGCATGGGGATGGCGTTCGAGTACGACCCGCGCGTGGTCGAGGCGCTGACCCGCGTCCTCGACAAGGCCGGCGACCTCTAGGCGCCGTTGGCGGATGCCCGGCGCTTCCGGGAAGCGTTTCCGACGGTTCTCCCGCACGGCCTGCTTCCGGGAAGCGTCTCGTCAACGCCGCAGCGCGCGGCGGACGTCGCGGTACTGGCGCGCGCGGTGGAGCTGGTCGCGCCAGCCGGTGCCGGTGACCCGGTGCGCCATCGTCGTCGGCACCTCCACGACGCGGAAGCCGTGCAGCAGCAGGTCGATCGTCATCGCCGTCTCCACGCCGAAGCCGTCCGCCAGCGGCAGCACCGCCCGGAACGCCCGCCGCGACAGCGCGCGCTGCCCCGACAGCGGCTGCGTGGGCGCCCAGCCGGTGGCGCGTTCGATGCCGTCGCGGGCCAGCCGCACGACGAAGCCGTGCCCGCCCGCAGCGCCGACGGGCGGCAGCGTGCCGATCGCCGCGTCGGCCTCGCCGGCCTCGACCACGCGCGCGAGCTTCGCGCCCTCGGCGGCGGTCGCGCCGAGGTCGGCGTCGAGGAACACCAGCAGCTCCGCCTCCGGCACCGCCGCCGCGCCGCTCTCCATCGCCGCCGCCTTGCCGCGGTTGCGCGGGTGGCGGACGACGCGCGCGCCTGCGCGTTCGGCGACGGCGGCGGTGTCGTCGGACGACCCGTCGTCCACGACCACCACGACGCCGATCGGCAGCGCCGCCGCGACCGTCGCCGCGATCCGTGCGGCCTCGTCCTTCGCCGGGATCACGACCGCGGTCACCACGGCACGCCCTCCCGCCGCACCGCGTACGCGACGAGCAGCGGCACCGCCACCGCCATGCCGACGCCCGCGACCATCGCGCCGGAGTCGTTGAGCAGCGACCCGACCAGCCACAACGCCGCCAGCGCGCGGGCGGTGGGCAGCACCGTCTCGTCGCCGCGCAGCCGCCGCAGCACCGCCACCGCGGCCCACAACGACCCCACCACGAGCAGCGGGTACCAGGTGCCGGTGACCGAGTGCAGCGCCGCGCCGGCCTTGCGCGCCAGCGTGTTGCCGGCGCCGCCGTGCAGCACCTCGCCGACGAACCGCCCGAGGTGCGTGCGGTCGGCGGCGGGCCGCGCGTAGTCGGCCGCCGCGACCGCCACCGACACGGCGAGCCCGGCCGCCGTCGCCGCCAGCACGAACGCCCTTCGCGCCCGCGTCGCCACGCCCGCCGCGAGCGCCGCCAGCAGCGCCGCCGCGCCGCCGAAGTCCTTGCCGGGCAGCGCGTCCACGGCCGTCACCGGCAGCAGCAGCGCCGGCCAGGCGAGCCGGCCGTACCGGCGCGCGAGCCACCCCGCGACGACCACCGCGCAGGTGGCGAGGACGGCGAAGCCGGTGTTGCCGAGCCCCGAGTAGCGGCCGCCGTTGAGGGCGGAGTAGGAGGCGAGGCCGTAGCGTTCCAGCCGCGCGCCGGTGAGCAGGTCGGCGAGCAGCACCGCGCCGCAGGCGGCCGCGACGCCGACCTCCGTCCGGCCCACGATCGCCAGCAACGCCGCCGCCGCCGCGACGCCGAGCCCGCACGCCAGCCACGGCACGCCCGCCCGCCACCACGGCACCAGCGACACGAGGAACCCGGCCGCCGGGTACGCCGCCAGCAGCAGCGCCACCGGCCGCAACGGCCGCCCGAGCGAGCGGCGCAGCCCCAGGACGATGTAGAGCAGCAACGGCAGCGCGATCAGCCCGGTCAGGTACACGCCCGCGTAGCGGCGGTGCAGGTGCCCGGCGCGGTCGAGGTCGAGCAGCCGCCGGTACGAGCCCGGCGCGATCGCGAGGTCGCCGGTGACGACGTACCGGTGCAGGTCCGGGATGGTGAGCAGGCCGTCGGTGCCGGTGTCGCCGCCGCGCAGCAGGCCGTGCCCGCCGAGCAGCGCGACGGCGCCGTAGTGGCCGCCCGGCGGCGGCCAGCCCACGACGAGCACCGGGTGGTCGTCGGCGAACCGCACCGCCGCCGCCGCCTCGGCCGGCGACCCGACCTCGCGCACCACGACGCCGCAGGGGCCGGGTGGCACCGTCCCGTCCGGCAGCGTCGCCGCGACCCGCGCCAGCGGCCCGTACGCCATGACGCAGCGGCGCGTCGCCGCCAGCGAGGCGGCGAGCGCGCCGGGGCGGGCGCCGTAGTGGCGGGAAGCGTTGGCGCGCAGCATCTCCGGCCAGTCGACCGCGCCGCAGGAGGTGCCCGGCAGCGCCGCTCGCGCGCCCGCCGAGAACGTCAGCCAGAAGTCGGTCGCGCAGTACGTCCGCCGCCCGGTCGCCGGCACCAGCGCGCCGACCGCCGACGCGTCGACCAGCGCGGCCAGCTCCGGCGGCGGCGGCGCCTGCCAGGAGAAGCCGGGCGTGACGACGACGAGCAGCCGGTCCGGCGGGGCCGCGGTCGCGTGCGCGGACGGGAACGGCAGCGCCGCCGCGAGCGCCGCCAGCGCGAGGAACGCCCTCATCGGCGGGCGTGCGCCGGCGCGTGCGGGCGGCGGACGCGCAGCATCGCGTTGACGACGAGCACCCCGATGCCGGCGGCGAGGACGACGTCGCCGGCGCTGACGACGTTGGAGCCGCGCGACAGCGGCCCGGGCAGCGGCACCGGGATCACGTCGGCGAGCGCGGGCAGCAGCGTGTCGCCGTCGACCAGCTCGTGCTTCGCGTCGGCGTGCCGGTACAGCCCGACCGTGCTGATGCCCACCCGGTCGGCGGCCTCCTGCGCGACGGGCATGGCGCCGTTGGCGGTCACCACGAGCGCGTTGAGCAGGAACCCGAGCGCGACGAGCGGCATCCCCGGCAGCCCCCGGTTGCGCGCGACGAACACCGTCACCAGCACCGCGCCCGAGATCATGCCGAGGACGTAGAGGACGCTCGCGAACGGCAGCCCGATCGTCGCCGCGAACGCGCCGAGCGCCTGCGCCGCCACCGCCACGAAGACCAGCGGCCAGGCGGCGAGGTGGAGCTGCGACAGGTTGTGCATGGTGCCGCCGCGGGCGACGCCGACGAGGCAGGCCACGACGATGACCAGGAGGATGACCGTCAACGGCCCTCCTCGTGGGGTCGGCGGCGGCGCGGCGGGTCGTGTGTAGTGTGCCCGACGTGTTCGAGACGATCCTGGTAGCCAACCGTGGCGAGATCGCGCGTCGCGTGATCCGCAGCGCGCAGGCGCTCGGCGTGAAGGCCGTCGCCGTGCACTCCGAGGCCGACGCCAAGGCGGCCCACGTCCGCGACGCCGACGAGGCGGTGCTGCTCGGACCCGCGCCCGCGGCCGAGTCGTACCTCGACGGCGTCAAGGTGATCGAGGCCGCCCGGCAGACCGGAGCGCAGGCCGTCCACCCCGGCTACGGCTTCCTCGCCGAGAACGCCGCTTTCGCGCGGCAGGTGGTCGAGGCCGGCCTGGTGTGGATCGGCCCGTCGCCCGACGCGATCGACGCGATGGGCGACAAGATCAACGCCCGCAACCTGATGGAGGCGGCCGGCGTCCCCGTCGCCGGCGGCACCCGCGAGCCGGTCGACGACGTCGAGGAGGCCGTGGCCCGCGCCGCCGAGATCGGGTACCCGATCATGGTCAAGGCGTCGGCCGGCGGCGGCGGCATCGGCATGGGCCTGGCGGAGGACGAGGCGGCGCTGCGCAAGGCGTTCGAGACCGCGCGGACCCGCGCGGAGCGGTTCTTCGGGTCGCCCGCGATCCTGCTGGAGCGCTACCTCGCCCGCGCCCGCCACGTCGAGGTGCAGATCCTCGGCCTCAACGACGGCCGCGTCGTCGCCCTTGGCGAGCGCGACTGCTCCGTCCAGCGCCGGCACCAGAAGGTCGCCGAGGAGACACCGTCGCCGGGCGTCACGCCCGAGCTGCGCGCGCGGATGCTGGCCGGCGCCGTGCGCGCCGGCGAGGCGATCGGCTACCGCAACGCCGGCACCGTCGAGTGCCTCGTCAGCGGCGACGAGTTCGTGTTCCTCGAGATGAACACCCGGCTCCAGGTCGAGCACCCGATCACCGAGCTGGTCACCGGCGTGGACATCGTCGCCGAGCAGCTCCGGATCGCCGCCGGCGAGGAGCCCGGCTTCGACCCCGACGCTGTCACTCCGAACGGCCACGCGATCGAGCTGCGCGTCTACGCCGAGGACCCCGTCCGCTTCCTCCCCGGCCCCGGCGAGATCGCCGTCTGGGACGAGCCGTCCGGCGACGGCATCCGCGTCGACGGCGGCTACGCCGCGGGCGACACCGTGACGCCGTACTACGACCCGCTCATGGCCAAGCTCTGCGCCTGGGGGCCAACCCGCGACGAGGCGCTGGCGCGGGCGCGCGCGGCGGTCGCGGCGTTCCGCATCGAGGGGCCGAAGAACAACCTGCCGTTCCACGCCGAGCTGCTGGACAACCCGGAGTTCGTCTCCGGCGACTACGACACCGGCCTGATCGACCGGATGCGGGCGAAGAAGTGAGCGTCGTCCGGTCCGCCGTCGCCGACCGGGTGCTGACGCTCACGATCGACCGCGAGGAACGCCGCAACGCGCTGTCGCCCGAGGTGCTCGAGCTGCTGCTGGAGGGCGTCCGCGACCGCGCCGCCGCGCCCGACGTCTCCGTCGTCGTCGTCACCGGCGCGGGGTCGACGGCGTTCTCGGCCGGCGCCGACCTGGCGGCGTTCGACCCGGACGCGACGCAGCTCGAGCTGCACGAACGCCGCGGCGGCCTGCGCGACCTCGTCCTCGCGATCCGCGCCTGCCCGCGCCCGGTGATCGCGCGTGTGCAGGGCCTCGCGCTGGCCGGCGGCCTCGGCCTGGTGCTCGCCTGCGACCTGGCGGTCGCGGCTGACACGGCGGCGTTCGGGCTGCCGGAGGTCGACGTCGGGCTGTGGCCGTTCATGGTCGGCGCGCTCACCGCGCGGCACGTCTCGCCGAAGCGCGCGCTCGACCTGATGCTCACCGGCCGGCGCATCGACGCGGCCACGGCGTACGAGTGGGGGCTGGTCTCGCGCGTCGTGCCCGCGTCGGCGCTGGACGAGGCGGTCGCCGAGGTCGCGGGCGGCATCGCCGGGCGCAGCCCGCTCGTGCTGCGGCTCGGCAAGGCCGCCTGGTACGGCACCGAGGAGGTGGCGCTGGCGCCCGCGCTGGAGGCGTTGCAGGCGCAGCTCTCGCTGCTCACGCAGTCGAAGGACGCCGTCGAGGGCGTCATGGCGTTCCACCAGAAGCGCCCGCCGACGTGGACCGGCAGGTAGCGTCCGTGGCGCTGCGCTACTGCCCACTGGTATGGCGAGGGCGACGCGGTCACGCGGGATGAGCGTTGATCCCGCTAGCGCACCGCGCCCTCGCGAGTCGCTCCCGAACTGGACGTGGGACGAGACGCTCCTTGCGTGGGAGCTGTACCTGGCGGAATACGCACGGCGCGAGCCGGCGGGGAGGCCCCGGTACCCCGACGCCAGCAACGCTGCGGTGCGGACGCTGTCGGAGGAGCTGCGTTCGCTCCCAATCCATCCAGCGGACGTCCGGGCCGATCCACGCTTCCGCAACCCTGCCGGGGTCGCGCGGAAGATCCAGAACCTGATGTGGTTCGCGACGGGTCGGCAGTACGGGTCGGAGAACGGCAGCGCCCTGGACGAGCGGGTGGCCTCCCTGCTCGCCGACCCCACCACGGTGCGGCGGTACGCGACGACGATCCGCGACGTGGCGCCGTCGCTTCGGGACGAGCCTGCGGAGGGGGAGGCGGAGTTCACCGCGGAGGAGGGAGCCCTGCTCAAGCGGTTCCACCTGGACAGGGAGCGCAACAGCGGCGCGGTCCGGCGCAAGAAGCAACGCGCGCTGGCGTCGGGACGGCCGATCGAGTGCGAGGTCTGCGGCGTCGACGTCGCCTCCCTCTACGGCGTTCCCGACGGCTCGATCATCGAGTGCCACCACCGCCGCCCGCTCGCCGAAGGCGTGCGGCAGACGACGCTCGATGACCTCGCGCTCGTGTGCCCGAGCTGCCACCGGGCGCTGCACCGGATCCAGCCGTGGACGACGGTCGAGGCGCTGCGCGAGCGTGTCCGGGGCCGCTGACCGGGCACGTGCGCACCGGGGCTCTGACACAATCCGGGCGTCGTCCGAGTGAGGGAGCCGGTGTGGCTGAGGAAGTCGTGGCCGAGATGGTCGCCAACGTCTGGAAGGTCGTCGTCGCGCAGGGCGACGAGGTGGCCGAGGGCGACACGCTCGTCATCCTCGAGTCGATGAAGATGGAGATCCCGGTCATCACCGAGTCGGGCGGGACCGTCACCGAGCTCAAGGTCGCCGAGGGCGACGTCGTCCAGGAGGGCGACGTCATCGCGGTCATCGGCTGACCCGGCCACGCACTAGGCCGAACGGGCGCGAAAACCGCGCCGGAGGGGTCAAGGCGCGCCTCCGGGACGCCGATCTGACGTGAGGGCCACTCGCCGGAGTGCGCCCGGTCCGGATCGGAAGCGGGAGCGCGCGTGTCGAACACCATCGAGCCCTTCCTGCGGGCGCTGGTCGAGTGCGGGGGCTCCGACCTGCACTGCAAGGTCGGCTCGCCGCCGCGGGTCCGGATCGACGGCCGCCTGCGCAAGCTCCAGACCCGCGACCTC
Organism: Mycobacteriales bacterium; assembly: GCA_035714365.1. Lineage (GTDB taxonomy): Bacteria > Actinomycetota > Actinomycetes > BP-191 > BP-191 > BP-191. The sequence goes on from DASTMB010000005.1 coordinate 25,253, forward strand.
ACCGCGCAGGACACCGAGACGATGGTCGCCGAGGTGCTGCGCGCCGACCTGGTCGAGGAGTTCCGCAAGAAGAACGAGGCGGACTTCGCGTACTCGCTGCCCGGTGTCGGGCGGTTCCGCGTCAACGCGTTCCGTTCCCGCGGCTCGGCGGGCCTGGTGTTCCGCCGCGTCAGCGTCGGCGCGATCCCGCTCGCCGACCTGGGCCTGCCCCCGGTGCTCGCCAGCCTGGCGCTGGAGCCGCGCGGCCTGGTGCTCGTCACCGGCCCGACCGGGTCCGGCAAGACGACGACGCTCGCCGGCATGATCGACCACATCAACGAGACCCGCGAGGTCCACTGCGTCACGATCGAGGACCCGATCGAGGTCCTGCACTTCGACAAGATGGCGATGATCAACCAGCGTGAGGTGCGCGTCGACACCGACGACTTCTCGACGGCGTTGCGCGCCGCGATGCGGCAGGACCCGGACGTCATCCTCGTCGGCGAGATGCGCGACATGGAGACGGTGAAGGCCGCGCTGGCCGCCGCCGAGACCGGCCACTTCGTCATGTCGACGCTGCACACGACCGACGCCGCGGAGACCATCAACCGCGTCATCGACTTCTTCCCGCCGCACGAGCAGAAGCAGGTCCGCCTGTCGCTGGCGGCCAGCCTCCGCGGCATCATCTGCCAGCGGCTGGTGCCGCGCGCCGACGGCGAGGGGCGTTGCGTCGCGATGGAGGTCGCGGTCAACACCGGCCGCATCGCCGACGCGATCGCCGACCCGGACAAGACGTCGACCATCCCGACGCTCGTGGCCGAGGGCGCGTACTACGGCATGCAGACGTTCGACCAGCACCTGGTCGCGCTGATCCGCGACGGCGTCATCACGCTGGACGCCGCGATGTCCGCGTCGACCAGTCCGCACGACCTCACCGTCGAGCTGCGCCGCCTCGGCCTCGTCGCGTAACGGCAGTAGCCTGCGGCGCATGCCGCTCGACCCCGGTCTCCGCGCGTCGTTCGCGCACACCGTCACCGACGCCGACACGGCGCTCGCGCACGGCTCCGGCGACGTGCCCGTGCTCGCCACGCCGCGCGTCCTCGCGCTCGCCGAGCGCGCCACCTGCGCCGCCGTCGCCGACCACATCACCGACGACCTGACGACGGTCGGCACCCGCGTCGCGCTCGACCACGTCGCGCCGACGCCGGTCGGGGCGACCGTCCACGTCGACGCGGTGCTGGAGGCGGTGGACGGGCGGCGGCTGACGTTCGGGGTGCGGGTGCGCGACGACGAGCGCGACGTCGCCACCGGCACGGTCACGCGCACGCTGGTGACCCGCGACCGCTTCCTCCGTACGGTGACGCCGTGACGATCACGATGTACGGCACCGCGTGGTGCTCGGACTGCAAGCGCGCCAAGAAGTTCTTCGGCGAGCAGCGCGTCCACTACGACTTCGTCGACGTGGACGCCGACGCCCAGGGACGGGCGTTCGTCGAGAGCGTCAACGACGGCAAGGACATCATCCCGACGATCGTGTTCGACGACGGCTCGTTGCTGGTCGAGCCGTCGAACGCCGAGCTGGCCGCGAAGCTCGGCCTGCAGACGACGGCGAAGAACGCGTTCTACGACCTGATCGTCGTGGGGTCCGGGCCGGCCGGGCTGACGGCGGCGTTCTACGCCGCCCGCGAGGGCATCGACACGCTCGTGGTCGAACGCGGCGGCGTCGGCGGGCAGGCCGGGGTCACCGAGCGACTCGACAACTTCCCCGGCTTCCCGGAGGGCGTGTCCGGCGCGGAGTTCGCCGACCGGCTGCGCGCGCAGGCGGAGCGGTTCGGCGTCGAGATCCTCTCCGCGCAGGACGTGACGGGCATCGCGACGGACGGCGCGTACCGCGTCGTCCGCACCGGCGACGGCAACGAGTACCGCGCCTACGCCGTCCTGCTCGCGCTCGGCTCGACGTACCGCCGCCTGGACATCCCCGGCGAGGAGGACTTCATCGGCGCCGGCGTGCACTTCTGCGCGACGTGCGACGGCGCGTTCTACCGCGGCAAGGACGTGCTCGTGATCGGCGGCGGCAACAGCGCCGGCGAGGAGGGCGTGTTCCTCACCAAGTTCGCGCGCACGGTGACGATCGTCACCCGCAACGACGCGCTGACGGCGAGCAAGGTGGTCGCCGACAAGGTCGAGGAGCACCCGGCGATCACGGTCGTGCCGAACGCCACGCCCGCGGCGTTCGCGGGCGACGGCCGGCTGTCGCGCGTGACGCTGAAGGACACGCGCACGGGTGAGGAGCGGGACGTCGCGACGGACGGCGTGTTCGTGTTCATCGGTCTGACGCCGAACTCCGCGCTGGTGCGCGGCATCGTGGACCTGGACGACTCCGGCTTCGTGCTGACCGACGCGGGGCTCCAGACGAACGTGCCCGGCGTGTTCGCGGCGGGTGACGTGCGCGCCGGGTCCACCAAGCAGGCGGCGAGCGCGGCGGGGGAGGGCGCGGCGGTGGCGCTGGCGATCCGGCGCTACGTCGAGCCGTTCGCGAGCGGGATGGTGCCGCGCGCGCCGATGCCGATGCGCGAGTCGGTCTAGAGCTCCATGCCGTAGGTCCAGCAGAAGACCTCCGGGCGCGGGTGCCAGTCGCGTTCGGGTGTGCGCGCGAAGCCCATCGACTCGTAGAGCCGGTGCGCCACCGTCATCCACGGCATGGTCGACAGCACCAGCCGGGACCGCCCGTCGAGCCGCGCCTGGTCCACGCACCACCGCACCAGCCCGCGCCCGGCGCCGCGGCCCTGCGCGGCCGGGTCGACGACCAGCGTGCGGAACTCCGCCTCGCCCTCGACCGCGATCGACGCCTGCGGGCCAGGCCCGTCGACGTAGGTGACCGAGCCGAGCAACGCGCCGCCGTCCACCGCGACGAGCACCCGCGCGGTCGCCGCGCGGTCCTCGGTGCGGCGCAGCATCTTCGCGTACTCCGGGTGCAGCCCGCCCTCGAGCGACGCGTACACGGTGACGGTGAGGTCGGCGATCGCGTCGTACTCGTCCGGCCGCGCCTCGCGGACCAGGTCCAGCCCGTACGCCACCAGGTCGACGCCCGGCACCGGCGTCCGGTCGCGGTCCGGCAGCCGCGCGAACCCGAGGCGCTCGTAGATGCGGTGCGCGGTCGTCATCCAGGTGCCGGACGAGAGCACGAGGCGTTCGCGGCCGCGGCGGCGGGCGGCGTCGACGCAGGCGCGCACGAGCGCCGTCGCGACGCCCTGACCCTGGGCGGCCGGGTCGACCGCGAGCATCCGGAACTCCGCCTCGCGCGGCCCGGCGATCTCGCCGTACCGTCCCGCGTCCGCGACGAACGTCACCGACCCGAGGACCGCGCCGTCGTCGCCGGTCGCGACCAGCACCTCGGCGTGCGCGACCCGGTCCGCGACGTCGCGGAGGACGTCCGCGTAGTCGCCGACGTCGCGGTCGCGCGCGTACGCGGCGACGGTCAGCTCGCCCACGCGCGCGTGCTCGGCGGGGCGGACGGGGCGGACGGCGACGTTCAGAACCGGTGCACCAGCGTCGCGACGACGGTGACGACGATCGGCAGCGCGAACACCGCGAGGATCGTCCGCATCCCCCAGGCCGGCGCGCCGCCCTCCTTCGCCGCGCCCGCGGCCATGTCGCCGATGCCCGCGATCATGCCCTCGATCGTGAGCATGTTCTGCCGCGGCTTGAGCGGCTCCGCGACGTAGGCGACGGGCGCGCCCGGGTCGATCGGCTCGTCGTCCTCGCCGCGCTGCAGGGCGTAGCCGTGCCGCCCGGTCAGGTCCGACAGCGGGATGTCGTAGCGCGGGTGCTCGTCGTCGCGGTCAGGCAAGGTTGCTCGTCCTCGGGTAGGCCACCGCGGGATCGGTGACGACGTTGACCATCGCCGGGAGCCCGCTCGCGAACGCCCTGTCCAACGCCGGACCGATGCCGTCCGGTTCCGTCACGAGCTCGCCGTGCCCGCCGAGGGCGCGGACGACCTCGTCGTAACGGCACCCGGGCTGGAGGTCGGCGGCGACGTCGTAGCCGTAGAGGAAGTTCATCGGGTGCTTCTCCAGGCCCCAGATGCCGTTGTTGCCGCAGACCATGACGACCGGCAGCCGGTGCCGCACGAGCGTGTCGACGTCCGTCAGGCTGAAGCCCGCGGCGCCGTCGCCGAGCAGCAGCACGCCGTACGCCCGCGCCGCCGCGACCGCCAGCGAGCCACCGTGTGCGTTCACGCTCGTCATCCTCCCACCGCGCGGGACGATGCGCGGGTGGCGTACACGGAGGTGACGGGGGACCTGTTCGCGCTGGGGCTGCCGGCGATCGGCCACGGCTGCAACTGCGCGGGCGTCATGGTCGCCGGGATCGCGGTGGAGTTCCGGCGGCGCTGGCCGCGGATGTACGACGAGTACCGCCGGCGGTGCCGCGCCGGCAAGTTCCGCCTCGGCGGCTGCTGGGCGTACGACGCGGGCGACGTCGTCGTCTACAACCTCGCGACGCAACGGGAGCCGGGCGCGCACGCGACCCTCGGCGCGATCGAACGCAGCGTCGCCACCGCCCTCGCCGACGTCGCCGCGCGCGGGCTGCCGTCGCTCGGCCTGCCGCGGCTCGGCGCCGGGATCGGCGGGCTGCGTTGGGACGACGTGCGCGAGGTCCTGCGCGCGGCGGGGGAGGCGGCGCCCGTGGAGCTGGTGGCCGTGACGCTCGCCGGGCCACCGCGCCGGTGACGGGCGCCGTAGCATCGGCGCGTGAGCACGCTACGGACGCTGGCGGCGCGGCGTAGCGACCTGCGCGACGCGGACGTCGACCACCTGCACTGCCTCGTCGCCGAGTGGCAGCTCCTGGCCGACCTGTCGTTCGCGGACCTGCTGCTGTTCCTGCGCGACGGCGACGAGCTGGTGACCGTCGCCCAGATGCGCCCCTCGACCGGCCAGACGATCTACAACGACGACATGGTCGGGTCGGTCGTGCCCGCGCGCGAGCGCAAGATGGCCGACCTGGCGTTCCGCGAGGAACGCATCTGCCGCGAGGGCGACCCCGAGTGGGAGACCGGCGTGCCGGTGCGCGAGGAGGCGATCCCGGTGCGGCACGACGGCCGCGTCGTCGCCGTCGTCTCCCGCGACTCCAACCTCGCGTCGGTGCGGGTGCCCAGCCAGCTCGAGCTCACCTACCTCCAGACCGCCGGCGACCTGGCGCGGATGATCGCAGAGGGGACGTTCCCGGTGGCGGGCGCGGGGCCGGAGTCGGACCTGGTGCTGCGCGTCGGCGACGGCATGCTGCGTCTCGACGCCGACGGCCGCGTCGAGTACGCCTCCCCGAACGCGCTGTCCGCCTACCGCCGCCTCGGCATCTCCCGCAACCTCCTCGGCGTCCACCTCGGCGACCTCGGCCTAGACGACAAGCGCATCTACGGCGTCCTCGACACCCGCGTCCCCGCCGAGCACGAGGTCGAGGCGAACGGCGCCGTCGTCGCCCGCCGCGCCATCCCGCTGCTCGACGGCGGGTCGGTCATCGGCGCGCTCGTGCTCGTGCGCGACATCACCGAGCTGCGCCGCCGTGACCGGCAGCTCCTCACCATGGACGCGACCATCCGCGAGATCCACCACCGGGTGAAGAACAACCTCCAGACCGTGGCGGCGTTGCTGCGGCTCCAGGCCCGCCGGTCCACCGCGCCCGAGGCGCGGGCGGCGTTGGAGGAGTCGGTACGCCGCGTCAGCTCCATCGCGCTCGTGCACGAGACGTTGTCGCAGGCGCTGGACGACGCGGTGGCGTTCGACGAGATCGCCGACAAGGTGATGGCGATGGTCGGCGACGTCGCATCGCCGGAACGCGCCGTGACCGCGCGGCGTTCGGGCTCCGCCGGGCTGCTGCCCGCCGCCGTCGCGACGCCGTTGGCGCTGGTGCTGGCCGAGCTGCTCCAGAACGCCGCGGAGCACGCGTTCACCGGCGGTCGCGGCGGGACCGTGGAGGTCCGGCTGGACCGGCGGCCCACCGGGCTGCGGGTGACGGTCGTGGACGACGGCGGCGGGCTGCCGGAGGGGTTCGCGGTCGACGGCTCGAAGCGGCTGGGGCTCCAGATTGTCCGGACGCTCGTGGTCGGCGAGCTCGGCGGCGCGATCGAGATGGGTCGCGGCGACACCGGCGGCACGTCCGTCGTCCTCGACGTCCCGCTCACCACCGCCGCCCACTGACACCTGCGGTAGCGCGTTCGGGCAGCGATTCGCGCTTCCCGCGTGCGGGTGGTGCTTCCGGGAAGCGGGTCGGTCAGCCGCCGGGGGAGGCGGGAGCGGTGGCGGGGGCGTCGTTCGTTGGGTCCTGCTCGCCGAGCTGGAGCAGGTGGTTGACGCCGACGACGGCACCCCAGGCGACGAGCGCCAGCAGCACGAGGGCTACGGCGCGGAACCGCCACACGGCGCGCCACTCCGGCGCCGGCTCGCGCGCGCCGGTCACCGGGCGGACGTACGACTCACGCACGACGGCGGCACCTCCGGAACAGACGCGACGACGCCCGCCCCCGCTGTCGGGGACGAGCGTCGGAAGCGTAGTGCGTCAGGCGGTGGTTCAGGCGATGCGGGCGCGGGTGCGGGCGTTGCGACGCTTGAGCGCGCGGCGCTCGTCCTCGCTGGTCCCGCCCCAGACGCCGGCGTCCTGGCCGGTCTCCAGCGCCCACTGGAGGCACTCGGCGACGACGTCGCAGCGCTTGCAGACGGCCTTGGCCTCCTCGACCTGCTGCGCGGCCGGGCCGGTGGTCCCGATCGGGAAGAAGAGCTCGGGGTCCTCGTCACGGCAGAGCGCGCGGTGGCGCCAGTCCATGCGTTCCACTCCTTGCGTCGTGGCCGGGGGGATCCGACCGGGTGCGGCCTCGACCAGACTTTGTGAACGGATTCACGAAGTCCCGCGAGCAGCGACGGTGACAACTGCTGTGGTACCGGGGTGACACTAGCCGTCCGTACCGACCCCAGGGAAGGGTTCGACCGAACGAAGTTCAGTCTAAGTGGGTTTGTTCCGGCAGTGCAAGCAGTCTGCAAGCACTTTTTCGGCAACGGTGTCGGTTCGCCGCACGCTGTGCCCGTTTCGTGACCTTCGCGCCGGGGTATCGGACCGGCCATGACGACGTTGCTGCCGACGCGTGTCCCGGGCACGGAGCCGGTCCCTGCCGGTGCGGGCGTGAACCACGTGGGGGAGGTCGCCGTGGTGCGCTGCACCGGCGACCTGGACCTCGCCGCGCTGGAGACGGTGGCCGAGGCGGTGCGCAACGCGCTCGCGACCCGGCCGACCGGGCTGGTGCTCGACCTCGGCGGCGTGGGGTTCTGCGACACGGTCGGGCTGCGGCTGCTGCTGTCCACGGCGGCGAAGGCGCGCGCGCAGGGCTGCTCGGTCGGCCTGGCGGCGGTGCGCCCCGGGGTGGCGGAGTTCCTGACGCGGGTCTGCGCGGACCGTTCGCTGCCGTCGTTCGCCGACGTCGCCGACGCGATCGAGGGCCTGATGTTCGCGGGGGACTGGCGGTAGGACGGTCAGGCGACGGCGTGCGCCGCCGCGTACTCCGGCCAGGGCGTCGGCCGCTCGCCGCCCACCTGCGCCACGAACTCCCCGAGGTACCAGTGCCGCAACGCCGCCGCGTCCGGCGGCGTGGCCAGCGTGAGGAGCTGCTCCCCGGCCCGGCAGAACTCGTCCGCCTCCTCCAGCATCCGCGACAGCCGCGCGCAGGCGCCGGACACGTCCGCCGGCACCCGGAACACCAGGTCGACGGCGGCGTCGCCGCGCGCGTGGGCGGCGGCGCGCTCGGCGTCGGCGGCGTCGGCCAGCCCGGCGTACGCGAGCGTGACCTCGCCGACCAGGTCGATGAGGCGGTGCGGCACGGGGTGGTCGCCGGTCGTCCGCGGCGGCTCCAGCGCGAGGAGCTGGAACTCCCGCATCAGCTCCTCGTGGTGCTCGGTGGAGCGCGCCATGAGCGCGAGCGGCACGCCGAGCAGCCGGACCTCGCGCAGGTCGCCCGTCACAGCGCCTCGACGCCCTCGACGTCGAACGCCGCGTACGCGCGGTCCGCGCCGAGCCGGAGGCGGCACCACACGACCTTCCCGCCGCCGGGCAGCCGGTCGGTGCCCCAGGCGTCGCCCACGGTGTCCAGCAGCCGCAGACCGCGGCCGGTGCCGGAGTCGAGGCTGAACCGCCGCGGCGCCGGCATCGCGGCGCCGCCGTCGGTGACGGAGACGGAGATCGTGTCGTCGGCGAGCTGCGCGACGCGCACGGTCATCCCGGTGCGGGCGTGCAGCAGGGCGTTGGTGGCGAGCTCGCTGACGACGAGCAGCGCGTCGTCGCCGCCGTCGAGGTCCCAGGCGGCGAGCGTGGCGGAGAGGAACCGGCGCGCCCGGGCGGGTGACGTGGCCTGCGCGGGCAGCGTCAGCTCGGCCGAGCGCCGTTCCCCGGTGGACGCCAACGTTCGTGCTCCCCTGGTCGCGGGCGCGGACGCCCGCTGCGTACCCCCGTGCGCCCGATGTGTACCGCAGATCCGTCTCGCGCGGCAGGTCGCGGGCCGATCTTGGTCCCTCGTTGGGCCGAACGGGTGGTGCCCTTTGACCCGTTGGGACGGCCACGAGACCATGGTCGCCGGAGACGGCGCCCTGGCCGGCCGCGTCCGCGGCCGTGCCGCGCGGGCACCGCGAGGGGTGGACTGGTGACCGGGCGCGGCGACCGCGACGGGGGGCGTGCGGCGGTGCGCGACCCCGGCTGGCCCGCGGTGATCGTCACGGATGCGGCCGGGCGGGTCACCCACTGGAGCGACGCCGCCGAGGCGATCTACGGCTGGCCGGCCGGCGAGGCGCTCGGCCGCGACGTGGCCACGCTCACCGTCGACGCCGCCGAGACGACCGCGGCGGCGGAGGTGCTCGCGGCGGTGGCGGAGGGGCGTTCCTGGGAGGGCGTCTTCACCGTCCGGGACCGCTCCGGCGCGACGTTCCGCGCCCACGTCCGCGACACCCCGGTCCACGACGCGGACGGCCGGCTGGTCGCGATCGTCGGGCTGTCGTACCCGGTGGGGGAGGCGCGGTTCCCGCTGCTCGCGGCCGAACGCGCCGCCCGCGCCTCCAGCGAACGGTCCGCCGAGCGCCTGCGCCGCCTCCAGCAGCTCACCGCCGAGCTGTCCCGCGCGATGAGCATCGACGAGGTCGCCGCGCTGGTGCTCGCGCGCGGCCTGGAGATCGAGAGCGCCGGCTCGGGCGCGCTGTGGCTGCTGGACGAGGCGGCCGGGGTGCTGCGGTTCCAGGGCGCGACCGGGATGGTGCCGGGGATGGCGGCGCGGTTCGCGTCGCTGCCGCTCGACGCCCCGCTGCCGGGGCCGGCCACGGTGCGCACCGGCGAGCCGATCTACCTCGCGTCGCGCGCCGACCGCGACACGCGCTGGCCGGCGCTCACCGGCACGCCGTCGACGATGGAGGCGCAGGCGATCGTGCCGCTGGTGGTCGACGACCGGCCGATCGGCTGCCTGTCGTTCGGGTTCCCCGAGGTCAGGGAGTTCGGGGCGGGCGAACGCGACTTCCTCGCCGCGCTCGGCAACGTCTGCGCGCAGGTCCTCGACCGCGCCCGCCTGCACGACGCCGAACGCGCCGCGACGCGGCGGGTGGAGTTCCTCGCCGAGGCGGCCCGCGTGCTCGCCGGCAGCCTCGACTACGAGGTCACGCTGCAACGCCTCGTCGCACTGCTGCTCGACGCGTTCGCGGCGCTCGTCGTCATCGACGTGGTCGGCCCCGACGGCCTGCTGCAACGCGCCGCCGCCGGCCACGTGGACGAGTCGAAGCGCGAGCTCCTCGGCACCCTGCGGAACGCGCGGGTGCGGCCCGGCACCCACTCGCACGCCGTGCTGAGCAGCGGGGAGCCGCGGCTGGTCGCGGAGGTCACCGACGCGGACGTGCGCGCGGCGAGCGGGGACGAGGAGACCTACCGCGCGGCGCTGGCCATGGCGCTCGGCCCGGCGATGGTCGTGCCGATGACCGCCGGCGGTCGCGTGGTCGGCCTGCTGACGCTGTCGCGGGAGCGCGGCGCGACGCCGTTCACGCCGGACGATTTGACGCTCGCCGTCGACCTGGGCGCGCGCGCCGGCAGCGCCGTCGAGAACGCGCGGCTGTTCGCGGCCAGCAGCTCGGTCGCGGAGACGTTGCAGCACACGCTGCTGCCGCCGCGGCTGCCGGACGTGCCGGGGCTGGAGCTCGGCGCGCGGTACCGCCCGGCGCTGGCCGGCCTGGAGGTCGGCGGCGACTTCTACGACTGCTACGCCGTCGGCGACGGCTGGGCGTTCATGCTCGGGGACGTCGTCGGCTCCGGCCCGAAGGCCGCCGCGGTGACCGCGCTGGTGCGGCACACCGCCCGCGCGGTGGCGCCGTACGTCGACGGCCCGGGCGCGGTCGTCCGCGCGATCCGCGACGCGATCGTCGCGGGCGACGACGACGAGGTCTTCTGCACGCTGCTCTACGGCGCGATCGCCCGCGACGCGGGCGGCGTGCGGTTGTCGGTGGTGGGCGCCGGGCACCCGCCGCCGTTCGTGCTGCGGGCGGGCGGCGGGGTCGAGCGGGTCGACACGCGCGGCAGCCTGCTCGGCGTGCTGCCGCCGGTCGGCATCGAGCCGGTGGACGTGCTGCTCGCGCCGGGCGACACGCTCGTCGGCGTCACCGACGGCGTGCTCGAGGCGCGGCCGGCGCCGACGGTCGAGGCGCCGGAGCGCAGCGTCGACTTCTTCGACGAGGACCGGCTGCGCGACGTGCTGGTCGCCGCCGCCGGCGGCTCCGCGGACGCGGTCGCGGGCGCGGTCGAGGCGGCGGTGCTGGAGTTCAGCGGCGGCCGCGTGCCCGACGACGTGGCCGTGCTGGTGCTGCGGGCGACCTGATGCGGACGTACTCCGTGGTCGTGGTCGGCGCCGACGACGTCGGCGGCCTGCCCGAACGCCTCGCCGCGGCCGCCGCGCCGGTCGTCGTGGAGGTGCGCAACGACCCGGCCGACGCGGCGTTCGACGCGCCCCACTGCGCGACGGCCCGCGCGGTCGCGGCGCTGCTCGCGGACCGCGACGACGTGGTCGTCGCCTCCGCGGACTGGTACTCGGCGGAGGTGGCGCGGGACGCGGGGCTGCGGACGGCGTTCGTGCCGCCGCGCGGCGTGACGCTGGCGGCGGCGCTGGCCTACGTCACGAGCGCCGGGCACGCGGAGTGCCACGCGCACGCCGACGCCGTGCTCGCCGAGCCGGAGGCGGTCGCGGCGGCGCACGCCGCGGGCTGCGCGGTGGTGGCGTGGGGCGCCGACGACGCGGCGCTGGACCGGCTGCGCGAGGCGGGCGTCGACGGCGTCCGGAGCTAGACGACGACGGACAGCGCGTCCGGCACGCTGCGGAACGTCACCCGCTCGATCTCGCCGAGGTAGTCGCCGTCGAGCTGGTAGGCCAGCGGCCGGTCGGACACCACCGTGAACTCGTCGGCGTCGTGGATCTGGAACGCCGCCCGGCTCTTCAGCCGCGGCTTCGCGTCGAACATCTGCCGCACCACACGCAGCGTCGACACCGTCTTGAGCCGGCGCATGGCGAGCACGTCGAGCCCGCCGTCGAACTTCGCCAGCGGGCACGGGTCGACCGGGTGCTCCCCGAAGTACGTCCACGGCGCGCCGTTGGCGACGATGACGTTGAACAGCCCGGGCTCCGGCTCCTGGCCCGGGCGTTCGATGGTGATGGACGGCAGCCGGCGCTCGGTGCCGGTGTAGAAGTGCGAGACGGCGCTGCGGACGTAGAGCGCGGGGGTGGCGGCGCGGCCGTTGCGGCGGTGGCGTTCGACGACGCGGACGACCTCGGCGTCGATGCCGACGCCGGCGCAGAACGTGAAGTACCGCTCGTCGGCCATCCCCAGGTTGACCCGCCGCCGCCGTCCGGTCCGCAGCGCGTCGAGGATCTCGCTGGTCGCCTCGACCGGGTTCCCGGGCAGCCCGAGAGCGCGCGCGAAGACGTTGGTGGACCCGCCGGGGACGACCGCGAGCTCGGTCGTGCTGCCGACGAGCCCGTTGACGACCTCGTTGACCGTCCCGTCCCCGCCGAGGGCGACGACGAGGTCCATCCCGGACGCGGCCGCGTCGCGGGCGACGTCGATCGCATGCCCCCGCCGCCGCGTCTCCACGACGTCGAGCTTCAGGTCGCTCTCGAGCGCGCGCTTCAGGATGTCCCGGACACGGGGGCTCGTGGCGGTCGCCTTCGGGTTGAACACGAGTACGGCGCGCACCCCAGGAGGGTACCCGCGCCACCGACGAAGGGCCGCAGCGGCGGCCGCGGGAGGCGAGGAGGGCGGTCGGGGGGGGGGGGGGCC
>DASTMB010000006.1 GCA_035714365.1 Mycobacteriales bacterium
CCGGGCTCGTCGGTGACGGTGGCGCTGGCGACGTCGGCGTTGGTGATCTCGGCCGGGCCGAGGTCGTAGGTCGCCTCGCCCTCGGCGTCGCAGGCGACGATCGCCGCGCCCGCGCCGGCACCCGCCGACCGGGCCGCGACCGCGGCGCGGCCGGTGGCGGTCGCGCACTCGCCGGGCGGGTTCGCGCGCAGCACCGGCCGCAACGTCAGCCGTCCCGGCGCGCGCACGGCGGCGAGCTCCTCGGCGGTCAGCGCGCGCGGCAGCTCGATGGTGCCGGCGGCGGCGTCCACGTGCGACGCGGTGACGCCGAGCGCGGCGAGCCGCGCCGTGACCTGCGCGGTGACCGTGTCGGCCGGCGCCGACGACTCGACGCGCACGCGCAACGTCGCCACGGCCGCGACCGAGGCCGTCGCCGAGGGCGTGGCGGACGACGGTGACGGCGCCGCGTCGCGGGGCGAGCCGTTCGTGCAGCCGGCCAGCGCCAGCGCGGCGACCGCGAGAGCGAGCGGACGAAGCATCGCGAACCCCCCCAACCCGCGCGGCCCGGTGCCGCGCGCGGCGCCAGGTTACGCCGGGGCGGTCGCGTCGGTGTCGTGCAGCACGCCGGTGACGAGGAACTCCACGCGCTCCGCGACGTTGGCGGCGTGGTCGCCGATGCGCTCGAAGTACCGGCCGACGAGCGCGACCTGCACCGCCCGCTGCACGTCGCCCTCGTCGTCCACCTTCGCCGCGAAGATGACGCGGAACAGGTCCTTCTGGAGGTCGTCGATGACGTCGTCCATGTCCGGCAGCGCCGCCGCGCGGGCGAGGTCGCCGTCGGCGAACGTGTCGACCGCCAGCCGGAGCTGCACGCCCGCCTGCTCGCGCATTCGGTCGACGATGCCGCGCACCCGCGGCTCCAGCGTGTACGGGTAGAGCCGCCGCGTGGCCTTGGCGACGTTGACCATGAGGTCCCCGGTGCGTTCCAGCTCGTGCACGACGCGCAGGATCGTGACCAGCATCCGCAGGTCGGCCGGCGCCGGCTGCCGGCGGGCCAGCAGCAGGTACGTCCGCGCCTCGATCGAGCGCATCAGCGCGTCGATCGCGCGGTCGCCGGCGATGACCCGCTCGACCGCCGGGAGGTCCGCGTCGAGGAACGCCGCCGTCCCCGCCTCGATCGCCTCCGACGCGAGCCCGCCGAGGCGGATCACGTCGGCCTTCAGCTCGGCCAGCTCCTCGTGGGGCTGCCGCGTCCCGGTCACCGCGCCGCCTCCTCGTACCGGTAGCCGAGGCCGCGGATCGTCGTGATCCGGACCGGGTGGGCCGGGTCGTCCTCGATCTTCGCCCGCAGCCGCTTCACGTGGACGTCGAGCGTCTTCGTGTCGCCGACGTAGTCGGCGCCCCAGACGCGGCCGATGAGCGCGTGCCGCGTCATTACGCGGCCGGCGTTGGCCAGCAGCGTCTCGAGCAGCTCGAACTCCCGCAACGGCATCGGCACCGGCTCCCCGCGGACGGTGACCTCGTGGCGTTCCGGGTCGAGGCAGACGTCGCCGACGCGCAACGGCGCCGGCCCGCCGCCGTCCGCGGGCGCGCCCGCCGCCCGCCGCAGCACCGCGCGGATGCGCGCGACCAGCTCGCGGACGCGGTACGGCTTCGCGACGTAGTCGTCGGCGCCGATCTCCAGGCCGACGACGGTGTCGGTCTCGGTGGTCTTGGCCGTGACCATGATGATCGGCACGCGCGAGGTCTCGCGGAGCTGCCGGCAGACCTCGACGCCGGACAGCCGCGGCAGCATCAGGTCGAGCAGCACCAGGTCCGGCGGGCGGGCGCGGAAGCGTTCCAGCGCCTCGATGCCGTCGCGCGCGACGACGACGTCGTACCCCTCGCGGGTGAGGCCGATCTCCAGCGCCTCGACGTAGGACTCCTCGTCCTCCACCACCAGGATCGTCGGCACGCTCACCCCCTCGCCCACGGCAGCCGGACGGTGAACGTCGACCCCTCGCCCTCGCGCGACTCCACCCGCACGTCGCCGGCGTGGTTGGCGACGACGTGGCGGACGATCGCCAGGCCGAGCCCGGTGCCGCCCGTAGCCCGGGAACGCGCCCGGTCCACCCGGTAGAACCGCTCGAAGATGCGGGCCAGGTCCTTCGCCGGGATGCCGGCGCCCTGGTCCGCGACCGCGACGTCCAGCCACTCCTCGTCGTGGCTGACCCGCACCGACACGGTGCGCCCCGGCTCGCTGTACTTCACGGCGTTGTCGAGGAGGTTCGCGAACGCGCTGACGAGCTGGCGGTCGTCGCCGACCACCTCGACCCCGTCGTCGGGGAGCGCGACGTCGAGCGTCACCTCGCACCGCTGCGCGGCGGGCGCCACGCGTTCCGCGGCCTCGGCGAGCAGGTCCGCGACGGGGACGCGGCGGCGCACCTGCACGCCCTCCGCCTCGATTCGCGACAGGTCCAGCAGGTCCTCGATGATCCGCGTCGCCCGGTCGGCCTCGGTGAGGATGCGCGCCGCGAGCCGGTGCGCGACGTCGATGTCGCGCTCGTCCTGCAACGTCTCCGCCAGCACCCGCAGCGCGCCGACCGGCGTGCGCAGCTCGTGCGAGACGTTCGCGACGAAGTCGCGGCGCACCGCGTCGACGCGGTGCCGTTCGCTCACGTCGTGCAGCACCGCGACGACGCCGAGCAGGTCGTCGTCCTCGGTCACCGGCTCGGCGGTCAGGTCGAGCATCCGCGGCGGGGGGCCGTGCAGCTCGAGGGTGCGGCGTTGCGGGCCGCCGGCGGCCAGCGCGAGCAGGTCGTCGAGCGCGCGCGCCGCGATCGCGTCGGAGTGCCGGGCGGCGGCGAGCGCGCGGGCGCGGCGGTTGCGCAGCACCGTCTCGCCCGACGGGTCCGCGACGACGACCCCGAGCGGCAGCGCGTCGAACGCCGCCCGGAGCAGGTCCTCGTTCATGGCACCGACGCTAGCCCGGAGCGGGCGGGCGTGTGCGACCATGGAATCGCGCGCCGCTCGGCGGCGTTGACGCTCGTAGCCAGCGCACCACCGACCCGGGAGAGCCATGACCGAGACGCAGACCGCCCCCTCGACCGTCGTCCTCAGCGACGCCGCGGCCGCGAAGGTCAAGGCGCTGCTCGAGCAGGAGGGCCGCGACGACCTCGCGCTGCGCATCGCCGTGCAGCCCGGTGGCTGCTCCGGCCTGCGCTACCAGCTGTTCTTCGACGAGCGCACGCTCGACGGCGACACGTTCCACGAGTTCGGCGGCGTCAAGGTCGTCGTCGACCGGATGAGCGGGCCGTACCTCGGCGGCGCGACGATCGACTTCGTCGACACCATCGAGAAGCAGGGCTTCACGATCGACAACCCGAACGCCAAGGGCTCCTGCGCCTGCGGCGAGTCGTTCCACTAGTCACGCGCTACTCCGAAGGGGCGGTCCCGGCCGGGGCCGCCCCTTCGCGCTGTCCCGGGTCGAGGTAGCGGCCCGGCAGCGCGAGCACCGGCTCCTCGTAGGTCGAGCCCGCGAACGACAGCAGCCAGGCCGGCACGAGGAACGACTCGTGCTGGCCCGGCGCGTAGAGCAGGCCGAGGCGGACCGCCGTCACCACGCGCGGCGCCGGCGACGGGCACGGCGCCAGGCAGGCGATCGCCGGCTCCGGGCGGCCGTACCCGCCGCTCGCCACCGCCTCCCGCACCCCGAGCAGCGGGTACGTGTCGCCGCGCGCGGCGCCGCCGAGGAAGCCGGTCGCGCTGCGGATGCGGCCGTCGTTGCCGACGTCGATCCGCGTCTCGTAGCCGGACGTCGGCAGCCCGCCGACGAGCGGCGACACGACCAGCGCCCGCGCGCCCCAGCCGTCCTCGACGCGGGCCGGCTCGTCGGTCAGCCCGAGCGCGCGGAGCACCGGCGCCGCGGCGGTGCGCACCGTCTCCGCCGACGGCATCGGCGGCGGCGACGGCGGCACGCCGCAGGGGTCCTTCACGCCGGGCGGCGGCGACACGCACGGCACCGGGGCGCCGACCGGCTGGTCCGGCGGCACCGGGTCGGCGGGTGCGCCGGACGACGGCGGCCCCGGCTTCGGCTCCTTCGGTACGGGCGGCGGCGGCACGGTGGCGGGCTCGGCGGTCGCCACGCCGACCGCGCCGACCGACCCGGACGAGCCCGCCCCGGACGAGTCCGACCCGCGGAACGTCACGGCGTTGTAGGTCCAGTGGCCGCCACCGGCCCGCAGCTCCGGCCCGCTGTCGCCGGCCCGGACCACCACGCCGCCGTCCGGGTCCGCGACCGGCTCCGCGTCGATCCCGAACGCCGCCGCCAGCGCCCTGGCGTCCGGCCCGCCGCCCGCGAACCCGTACGCGGGCGCCTCCGCCGGCAGCCCCGCGAGCAGGGCGTCCGGCACCGTCACCTCGCCGCCCTTCGCGTACGCCGGCACCGCGATGTCGCGCCCCGCCGCGGCGGTGTCGCGTTCCGCGCCCGCGGCGCGGACCGGCAGCACGCGTGGCTCGCGCGCGGCGGGCGTGGTGCCGCACGCCGTGAGCAGGACGACGGCGACGAGTGAGCGAGCGGCCGGGCGCATGACGCCTCCTCCGGTGAGCGTGACACCGCTGGGACGCGCGCGGGAGTGGCGGCGTTCCGCGCGGGTACGCCCGCCCCATGAGCGAGAACGACACCACGACCACGGCCGAGGACCTGCACGCGGGCGGCGACAAGCCCGGCGGCGACTACGGCGACGTCTCCGGCATCGGCACCGCCGACGAGGACGAGGGCCGCGCCGGCTCCGGCGGCACCCCGGACACCGACGAGGCGACCCGGGCGCAGGAGGGCGTGCAGGCGGCGTTCGAGACGGGCATCTCGTAGCCTGGGGGCATGGCGGAAGCGTTCCTCGTCGGCGGCGTCCGCACGCCGATGGGCAAGTACGGCGGTCAGCTCTCCTCGGTGCGCCCCGACGACCTCGCGGCGCTCGTCGTCGGCGAGGCGGTGCGGCGCGCGGGCGTCGACCCGGACGCGGTCGACGAGGTCGTCCTCGGCGCGGCGAACCAGTCCGGCGAGGACAACCGCAACGTCGCCCGGATGGCGTTGCTGCTCGCCGGGCTGCCGGTCGAGACGCCCGCGTACACGGTCAACCGGCTCTGCGCCAGCGGCCTCACCGCCATCTCGGCGGCGGCCGCGCAGGTGCGCGCCGGCGAGGCCGACCTGATCGTGGCGGGCGGCGTCGAGTCGATGACCCGGGCGCCGTATGTCATGGCCAAGCCGGGGACGCCGTGGGCGAAGGCGCCGGAGGTGTTCGACACCTCGCTCGGCTGGCGGTTCGTCAACCCGCGGATGGCGGCGGTGCCGAAGCGCACGCTGTCGATGGGGGAGACGGCCGAGGAGGTCGCCGCGCTCGATGGCATCACGCGCGAGGACTCCGACGCGTGGGCGCTGCGTTCGCACGACCGGGCCGTCGACGCGCAGAAGGCCGGGCGGTTCGAGCCGGAGATCGTCGCCGTCGACGGCATCGACACCGACGAGGGGCCGCGGCCCGGCTCGACGCTGGAGAAGCTCGCCGGCCTCAAGCCGGTGTTCCGCGCCGGCGGGGTCGTCACCGCCGGCTCGTCGTCGCCGCTGTCCGACGGCGCGGCGGCGCTGCTCGTCGCCAGCGAGGCCGCCGTCGAGCGGTACGGCCTCACGCCGCGCGCCCGCGTCGTCACCTCCGCCGCGGCCGGCGTCGAGCCGCACCTGATGGGCCTCGGCCCGGTGCCCGCGACCGAGAAGGCGCTGGCCCGCGCCGGCTGGACCGCCCGCGACCTGGACGCGGTCGAGGTCAACGAGGCGTTCGCCGTGCAGGTGCTCGCCTGCCTGCGCCGGCTGCGGATCGAGGCCGACGTCGTCAACGCCGACGGCGGCGCGATCGCGCTCGGCCACCCGCTCGGCTGCTCCGGCGCGCGGCTGGCCGTCACGCTGCTCGGCCGGATGGAGCGCGACGGCGCCGCGCGCGGCCTCGCCACCATGTGCGTCGGCGTCGGCCAGGGCGCCGCGATGCTCGTCGAACGCGCCTGAATTCTCCCGATCCGACTATCACCCCCATTGCGGCGGTCTTTTCCCGGACGCCACATTCGCTGGGTCGCAGTCGAACGTAGCCGCCGTCGGCGGCTACCGGCGAAAGGCGGGGCCGGGCGACCTGGGCAACCTGGTCAGCGTCAACACGCTGACCACGTGCGTGGACACCGACCTCAGCCACTACATCGACAACTACGGCGTGTGCGAGGGCGGGAGCTGGGCGTCGGTGCGCAGCGGCAACACGTGCGTGAACACCTACCCCTTCGATTTCCGCTACTAGCCGCTTTCCCCGAAATGAGAGGTAAAGGCCGTTCCCGCTAGCTCGCCGTGGCCGCCAGCGCGAGCGGTTCCGCGGGCGGCGCGGCGCGGTCCGGTGTCACCACCGACACCACCCAGAGCCGCCGGTCGCGCGCGACCACCACGCGCTGCGCGTACCGGCCCGCCGCGTCCGGCGGCTCGGCCAGCGCCAGGTACGGGGCCGGCGCGGTGACCGTGGTCGCCCCGGCGCGTACCGCCGCGTCGCGGTACCGCGACGCCAGCGCCGTCGCCGCCTCCGGCGTGCCGACGTCGAGCACCAGCACGACCACCGCCCGCGGCGGCTCGCCCGGCGGCCGCCCGAACGCCCGCAGCACCCCGTCGCGGTACCCCTCGATCGCCGGCACGCCGAGCAGCGTCGCCGCCCGCGACTCCGGCAGCCGGCCGCCGCCCGACTCGGTGTCGTCCAGCAGCACGTAGCCGTCCGGCCGCGCGATCCGCGCGACCAGCGGCGACTCCGCCGGCGCCGCCGAGTCCGGCGCGCGCAGCAGCAGCACCGCCCCCACCCCGGCGAACCCCACGACGAACAGCGCCACCAGCGCGACCACGCACCCCGCCCGCGCGAACGGCGACGGCGGCGGCGCGAGCGGGTCGGACACGAGGCGCAGCGTCGCACGCCGGTACGCTCGCCCGATGCGCATCGCCGTCACCGGGTCCATCGCGACCGACTACCTCATGACGTTCTCCGGCCGCTTCGCCGACCAGCTCCTGCCGGACCAGCTCGACCGGCTGTCGCTGTCGTTCCTCGCGGAGGAGCTGGACCTGCGCCGGGGCGGCGTCGCCGCGAACATCGCGTTCGGCATGGCGGTGCTCGGCGAGCGGCCGATCCTCGTCGGCGCCGTCGGCAGCGACTGGGGCGACTACGAGTCGTGGCTGTCGCGGCACGGCGTCGACACGTCCGGCGTCCACGTCAGCGACCTCAAGCACACCGCGCGCTTCTTCTGCACGACCGACGCCGCGCAGTGCCAGGTCGCGACGTTCTACCCGGGCGCCATGAGCGAGGCGCGCGACATCGAGCTCGCGCCCGTCGCCGAGCGCGCCGGCGGGCTCGACCTCGTCGTGGTCAGCCCGAACGACCCCCAGGCGATGCTGCGGCACACCGAGGAGGCGCGCGCGCTGGGCATCCCGTTCGTCGCCGACCCCAGTCAGCAGCTCTCCTCCCTCGACGGCGACCAGATCCGCGCGCTGGTCGACGGCGCCGAGCTGCTCGTCACCAACGACTACGAGGCCGCGCTGATCGAGTCGAAGACCGGCTGGTCCGCCGAGGAGGTCCTCGAGCACGTCGGCACCCGCATCACGACGCTCGGCCCAAAGGGCTGCGTCGTGCAGCGCCGCGGCGAGCCGGACGTCGAGGTCCCGGTCGTGCCGGAGGAGCGCAAGGCCGACCCGACCGGTGTCGGCGACGCGTTCCGCGCGGGCTTCCTCGCGGCGCGGTCGTGGGGGCTGGGGCTGGAGCGTTCGGCGCAGGTCGGCACGCTGCTCGCGACGTACGTGCTGGAGACCGTCGGCACGCAGGAGTACGTGCTCGAACGCGGCGCGTTCCTCGACCGGCTCGCCGGCACCTACGGCGACACCGCCCGCGACGAGGTCGCCCCGCACCTCCCCGGGTAGACCGGCCGGTCCGTCCACAGCCCCGCCGCGGTGTCCACAGATCTGCCCGCCCCCGCCCCACCACCCCCACACCGCGCCAGGATTCCGGTGTGCCTTCTCCCTCCCTCACCCTCTCCCGACCTACACTCGGTCGCACGACATCCGTTGCGTCCGCACGGGCTCGTGCCGGCCGGCACCGGGTCCCCGCCGGGCGCCCCGACACCGGAGAGGTGACCGTGCCGAGCGCGATCAAGGAGCAGGCCGCGCGGGACGCGCAGGCGCTCCTCGCGACGGTCTGGTCGGGCCGGGGACGCAGTGTCCCGGTCGACCCGATCCGGATCGCGCAGGAGCTCGGCATCCAGGTCCTCGAGGCGCCCCTCGCCCCGGACGTCTCCGCCGCGCTCATCAAGCGTCCCGGCGAGGACCCGCAGATCGTCGTCAACCGCGACGACAGCAGGAACCGCCAGCGCTTCAGCTGCGCCCACGAGCTCGGGCACTTCTACCTGCGCCGGGACGACCAGGAGCAGTACGACTACGTCGACTTCCGCGACAGCTTCTCGGCATCGGGGCTCGGCGACGCCGAGGTCTACGCCAACGAGTTCGCGGCGTGCCTGCTGATGCCCGCCGACGAGATGCGCGCGTTGCACGGGCAGGGCTGCGACGAGGTCCAGATGGCCGTGCACTTCAACGTCTCGCGCGACGCGCTGCACTTCCGCGCGAAGAACCTCAGCCTGGCGTAGGGCCCGTGCCCGGGGGAGACGCGGCCGCACCCGACGCGGAGCAGCGGGAGCGGGAGGCGCTGGTGGAGATCCTCCGCGCGATCCACGGCGACGAGGCCCGCCCGCTGTCGCGCGACGAGCTCGAACGCCAGGGCCTGGCGCAGGAGATCGCGCTGCGGCGCCAGGCGTTCGACCAGGAGCTGGCGCTGCGCAACCGGTACGCGACCCGGCTGCTGCGCTACATGGCGGCGCAGCTCCTCGCCGCGAACGCAGTCTTCGTCCTGTACGCCGCGCTAGGGCCGCACTGGGACGTGCCGCCGCGGGTGATCGACGTGTGGCTCGGCGCGACCGTGGTGCAGGTGGTCGGCGTCGTCGCCGTCGTCACGCACCACCTGTTCCCGGCGCGGATGGAGACGGACGGCGCCGGCGTCAGGCGAGGCGCTTGACCAGGTAGGCGACGCCCGTCTCCATGGGCTCGGAGCCGGCGTACTCGTGGCCCTTCATCCGGCACCAGACCGGGATGTCGACGCGGGCCGCCGCGTCGTCGCTGACGACGGCGACGACGCCGCCGACCGGCACCTCGCCGATGTGCTTCGCCAGCTCGATGACGGGGACGGGGCAGCGCTTGCCGAGCGTGTCGACCGTGAGGTCGGCGGTCACAGGTGCCGCCGCACGTCCGCCACGACCTCCGTCACCGCGTCGAGGAACGCCGTCACGTCGGCGTCGGTCGTGTCGCGGCCGAGCGAGACGCGGACGTTGCCGTGCGAGAGCACGCCCATCGCCTCCAGCACGTGGCTCGGGTGGCCCGTCTCGGAGGCGCAGGACGAGCCGCTGTTGACGGCGAAGCCACGCTTGTCGAGCTCGGTGACCAGCGCCTCGCCGTCGACGTAGAGGCAGGAGAACGTCACGACGTGCGGCAGCCGGTCGTCCGGCTCGCCGAGCACCTCGCAGTCGGGGATGCGTTCGGGCACCTCGGCGCGGATGCGGCCGGTGAGCGCGGCCAGCCGCGGCGCGAGCTCGAGGCGTTCGACCAGCACCGCCTCCAGCGCGAGCGCGGACGCGACGATCGCGGGGACGTTCGGGAACCCCTCGGGCGTCGGTGCGCGCCACCGCGTCCCCTTGCGCACGACGAGCACGCCGACGCCGGGGACGCCGCCCCACTTGTGCGCCGACGCCGACAGCAACGCCGCGCCGCCGGCCGTGACGGGCAGCCAGCCGACCGACGCGCAGGCGTCGACGTGGACGGGGATGTCGCGCTCGGCGCAGGCGGCGACGACCTCCTCGACCGGCTGCGCGGTGCCGACCTCGTGGTTGGCGTGCTGGACGGAGACGACCGCGGTGTCGTCGCGCAACGCCGCCGCCACGTCGGCCGCGGACACCCGCCCGGTGCGCGACACCGGCACCCGCGTCGCGTCGTGCTCGTCGGCGACGGCCAGCACGGCGGAGTGCTCGACGGCGGTGACGACGACGTGCTTGCCGACGCGGCGGCGGCCGTGCGCGGCACCGCGCAGGGCGGCGGCGATCGAGGCCGTTCCGGACGTCGTGAAGTGGACCTCGTCGGGCCGGACGCCGAGGCAGCCGGCGACCCGGCCGCGCGCGTCGTCGAGCAGCAGGCGGGCCCGGCGGCCGTCGCCGTAGAGGCGGTGCGGGTCCGGCCACGCCTCGTCGTAGCAGGCGCGGAGCACCTCCTGGGCGGCCGGGTGCAGCGGCACCGTCGAGGCGGTGTCGAGGTACGTCACGGGTGCATCGTGCCCCACCGGCTGCGCGAACGTGCCATGTGTCGGCTAGGCGACAGCCCGCGCGTAGACGCTCGCCGCCAGGGCGCGCGCCTCCGCCCGCCCGTCGGCGAACCGCGGCACCGCCACGCGCACCTCCACGACGAGCGTCCCGGCGCGCACGATGGCGACCGGCTGGTCGTACTCGCGGTTGCCGATGCGGACGCCGACGAGGTACAGCCGGCCGTGCGGGATCGTCGTGGGGGAGGAGTCGAACTTCGCGTACCGGCCGCCGAGGGTGCGTTCCAGTGCGGCGGCCGCGGTCTCGTCGCGGCCGGTGACGATCGTCTCGGCGACGATCCGCGTCGGGTCGTCGACGCTGCCGAGCGACCAGAACCCCTCCGCCGCGCGCACCAGCCCCATCGACACCAGGTCGCCGGCCCGCAACGACTTCTGCCGGGCCAGGTCGGCCACGTCGATCGCGCCGCGGTCCTCCTCGCGGTAGCGCGGCCCCGGCGACACGAGCACCTTCGCCAGGTCGCCGACCGACGCCCGCACGTACGGCCGCCAGCCGCTCACCAGCGCCGCCTCGTCGGTGCGCAGCACCCGGCGCAGCTCGGTGGCGAGCTTCGTGCCGGGGTGGTCGGCGCCGTTCAGGTCGCCCATCCGGTCGTAGAGCCGCAGCAACGCCGCCCGCCCCCAGCGCAGCGCGATGTACCGGCAGGCGAGCCACGCCTCGTTGTAGGCGGGGCCGGCATCGGCGATGAGGCCGAAGTCGCTGTCGCTCGGCAGGTGCGCGGGCGGCCCGCTCTTGTCGACGAGGTCGCGCAGCTCGCCGCCGATGCGGTCGTCGGCGATGAGCGACCCGGCGTTGCCGACGTACTCGGCGACGCCCTCCACCAGCCAGGTCGGCGACAGCGGGCCGGTGCGCTTCACGAGCGCGACGTGGGTCAGCTCGTGGCGGATCAGCATCCGGTTGGTGGCGTCGCCGGGCCGGAAGTTCTTCGGGTTGATGACGACCCGCTCGCCGGCCAGGCGGCGCCCGGGGTCGCCGCGCAGCTCGGCGTACTGCGGCTTCGCGATCGCCGCGAACTCGAACGGCACGTCCGGGTTCTCCAGCAGGTGCTCGAGCTCGTCCTGGCTGCGCGGCAGCACGATGACGACCTTCTCGCCCCACCCCTTGCCGACGTACGAGCTGACGTGCGCGACCGCCGACTCGACCTCGCGGGCGATGCCGTCGATCGCCGCCGCGTCGTCGGTGTGGCCGATCACCAGGCCGTGCCGCGTCTTCTTCACGACGATCGGCCCGCCCTCCCACGGGTCGATCCGCACCGACGTGCCGGAGGACGTGGTCGCCTCCAGGTCGGCGTCGTTCGCGATGTACCAGCGGCTGCCGCGCCGCACGACCGTGTAGACGACGCGCCGCGCGATCGGGCGCTCGTCGTACCCCTTGAGCTGGTAGCGCAGCACGAGCACCGGCAGCCACAGGTCGTCGGCGTCGCCGTAGCGCGCCCAGTCGATCGACCCGGGGGAGTACGACTCGGCGGTGCGCTGCTCGTACGACCAGGCCGCGAGGTCGAGCTTGCCGAGCGACTCGAACACCGTCGCCTGCTCGCCGCGGAACTCCTTCGCCGCCGGGTCCACCAGCGCGAGGAACGCCGCCCGGTCCCGCCGCCGGACCGCGTCGGCGCGCTTGTCGAACAGGTCGCGCACCGCGCGGTCGCGCGCCTCCGCGCGGCGCGTGGCGGCGGCGGGCGACTCGGTGAGCAGGTGGCGTTCGACCGCGACCGACACGGGCAGCGCCGGGTGTGCCTGGCGGCGGGCCAGCGCGGCGGAGTCGCCGGCGAGGATGCAGAGGATCACCGCGCCGAGCACCGCGGACACGCGGGAGCGGCTCATCGAGCGCACGCGGTTCCCCCCTCAGGGCTACGGGTCCTCGCCGCCGATGCTAGGTGCGGCCCCGCCCGGACGGGGGCGAAACGGGAAAACCCGCGACGGATCGGCCCGCCGTCCCGTCGCCCGCACGCGCCGGTGCGAGAATGGCGGACGGCTAGGAAATCGTTGCGGACTGGAGCCCCATGACCACCACCAAGTCGGTCGCCGAACTCGACCGTGTCGTCATCCGGTTCGCCGGCGACTCCGGCGACGGGATGCAGCTCACCGGCGACCGCTTCACCAGCGCGACCGCGGCGTTCGGCAACGACCTCGCGACGCTGCCCGACTTCCCCGCGGAGATCCGCGCGCCAGCCGGCTCGCTCGCGGGCGTGTCGGGCTTCCAGATCCACTTCTCCAACGACGACGTCACCATGCCGGGCGACCAGCCGGACGTCCTCGTCGCGATGAACCCGGCCGCGCTGCGCGCCAACCTCCGCGACGTCCCGCCGGGCGCGACGCTGATCGTCAACGAGGACGCGTTCACCGAGCGGAACATGGAGAAGGTCGGCTACGCGACCAACCCGCTCGACGACGGCTCGCTCGACGCCTACACCGTCTACCGGCTCCAGCTCACGTCGATGACAACGAAGGCCGTCGCCGGGCTCGACATCAGCAAGAAGGAGGCCGAGCGGACCAAGAACATGTTCGCGCTCGGGCTGATGTCGTGGATGTACGGCCGCCCGACCGAGTCGACCGAGGACTGGATCGCCGCGAAGTTCGCCAGCAAGCCGGCGATCAAGGAGGCGAACCTCAAGGCGTTCCGCGCCGGCTGGAACTTCGGCGAGACCACCGAGCTGATCGCCGGCTCGTACGTCGTCCGCCCGCAGAAGGCCGCGCCCGGCGTCTACCGGAACATCAGCGGCAACACCGCTCTCGCCTACGGCCTCGTCGCCGCGGCGCGGCTGTCGGGCCTGCCGTTGTTCCTCGGCTCGTACCCGATCACGCCGGCGTCGGACATCCTGCACGAGCTGTCCAAGCACAAGAACTTCGGCGTGCGGACGTTCCAGGCCGAGGACGAGATCGCCGCGGCCGCGGCCGCGCTCGGCGCGGCGTTCGGCGGCGCGCTCGCGGTCACCACGACGGCCGGCCCGGGCGTCGCGCTGAAGTCGGAGACCATCTCGCTCGCCGTCTCCGTCGAGCTGCCGATGGTCATCGTCAACATCCAGCGCGGCGGCCCGTCCACCGGCCTGCCGACCAAGACCGAGCAGAGCGACCTGTTCCAGGCCATGTACGGCCGGCACGGCGAGTCGCCCATCCCGATCGTGGCCGCGTTGTCGGCGTCGGACTGCTTCGACGCGGCGATCGAGGCGTGCCGCATCGCGACGAAGTACCGCACCCCGGTGTTCCTGCTCTCCGACGGTTTCCTCGCCAACGGCGCCGAGCCGTGGCTGCTGCCGAAGGAGGAGGACCTGCCGGACCTGCGCGTGTCGTTCGCCGAGGGGCCCAACCACGACGGCGAGTTCTGGCCGTTCCTGCGCGACCCGGAGACGCTGGCCCGCCCGTGGGCCGTCCCCGGCACGCCCGGGCTGATGCACCGCATCGGCGGCATCGAGAAGGCCGACGGCACCGGCCACATCTCGTACGACCCGGCCAACCACCAGCTCATGTCCGAGCTGCGCCGCGACAAGGTCGCCGGCATCGCCACGGACATGCCGCCGCTGGCGGTGGACGACCCGTCGGGCAACGCCCGCGTGCTCGTCCTCGGCTGGGGCTCCACCTGGGGCGCGATCCGCGCCGCCTGCCGCCGCGCCCGCGCGCAGGGCATCGACGTCGCCCACGCGCACCTGCGCCACCTCAACCCGTTCCCGGCGAACACCGGCGACGTGCTGCGGTCGTACGACAAGGTGCTCGTCCCGGAGATGAACCTCGGCCAGCTCGTCACGATCGTGCGCTCGACGTACCTCGTGGACGCGCAGGGCCTCAACAAGATCATGGGCCGGCCGTTCACCGCCGGCGAGATCGCTTCCAAGATCGAGGAGCTGGCGCGATGACCGCGCTCGACGAGGGCACCGCCGCCCTCACCAAGAAGGACTTCACCAGCGACCAGGAGCCGCGCTGGTGCCCCGGCTGCGGCGACTACGCGATCCTCGCGGCGGTCCAGTCGTTGATGCCGGAGTTCCACCGGCCGCCGCACGAGGTCGTGTTCATCTCCGGCATCGGCTGCTCGTCGCGGTTCCCGTACTACATGAACACCTACGGCTTCCACACCATCCACGGCCGCGCGCCGGCGATCGCCACCGGCCTCGCCATCACCCGCCCGGACCTCGACGTGTGGGTCGTCACCGGCGACGGCGACGCGCTGTCCATCGGCGGCAACCACTTCGTCCACCTGATGCGGCGCAACGTCAACCTCAAGGTCCTGCTGTTCAACAACCAGATCTACGGCCTCACCAAGGGCCAGTACTCGCCGACGTCCGAGCTCGGCAAGGTCACCAAGTCCACGCCGTTCGGCTCGGTCGACCACCCGTTCAACCCGGTGTCGCTCGCCATCGGCGCCGAGGCGACGTTCGTCGCGCGGTCGCTCGACGTCGACAAGAAGCACCTCACCGACGTGCTGCGCCGGGCCTACCAGCACCGCGGCACGGCGTTCGTCGAGATCTACCAGAACTGCAACATCTTCAACGACAACGCGTTCCTCAACATCACCGGCCGCGAGACCCGCGACGAGTTCCAGATCCGGCTCGAGCACGGCAAGCCGATCCGCTTCGGCCCGAACGGCGAGCACGGCGTGATCATGGGCGACGGCGGCAACTGCGAGGTCGTCGACGTGGCCGCCGTCGGCGAGGACCGGCTGCTCGTCCACGACGAGCACGCCGAGAACCCGGGCCTCGCGTTCGCGCTGTCCCGGCTCGCGCACGGCCCGTCGTCGCCGACGCCGCTCGGCATCTTCCGCGACGTCGAGCGGACGTCGTACGGCGAGGAGATGGAGCGCCAGGTCGCCGCCGCCACCGCCACCAAGGGGCCCGGCGACCTGATGGCGCTGCTGCACAGCGCCGACACGTGGGAGGTCTCGTAGCCCGGCTGTTCCGGCGGCGGCGTCCCGCCCCGCCCGCGGCGCTGGCCGACGACGGGTCGCTGACCACCGTCGGCCGCGCCGAGCCGGTCCCGGACACCCCCGACGCCTCCGACGGTGCCGCCGTGGCCGCGATCGCGGCGTCCGGCGTTGACCTGTCCCAGCCGTTGCTGCTGCGCCACGTCCTGCTCGTCCGCGACCCGGCCGCCGCCGAGGGGCTCACCGCCGCCGTCCGCGCCGAGGGGTACGACGTGCGGCTGAACACCGTCGACGGCGGCCTCACGTGGATCGTCGTCGCGACCGAGACGGCGTTGCTGACGCCGGTGCACGCCGCCCGCGCGCGGGCGCGGTTCACCTCGCTCGCGTCCCGGCACGGGGCGGCGTACGACGGCTGGGAGGCCGCCGCCCCGCCCGCCTGACCTGCGGTTTCGTTGACGCGCCCCGGCTTCGGCACCTACGATCCGAACGCCGTTCCGTACTTCGTGGAGGATGCATGGCCTCGGGCACCCGACCGACCGGCGCGACGCTGAAGCCCGTGGCGAAGGCCCACGACGGCGTCCGCACCTGCCCCGTCTGTGGCGAGCGCCTCTCGTCGTACAACCCGGGCCCCAACTGCTGGACCCACACCGTGGGCATCCCCTGGCGGGGGCCGACGGCTAAGCCGAAGTAGGCCGCGCCATCCTGTTCGCCGAGGCGCCGCGGAAGGTCCTCGACGTCCCGCTCACGGACATCGCCAAGGTCGGCCTCCGCGTCGTCGTCCTCGTCGTGCTCGCGGTCGTCACCGTCCGCGTCGCCCGCCGCGCCATCCCGCGCACCGTCGCCCGGCTCGCGTCGTCGTCGGCGAGCCGGGACGAACGCTGGGAGCAGCGCACCCGCACCCTGTCCGGCACGCTCGTCAGCGTCACCGGCGTCGTCATCTGGGCGACGGCGTTCGTCACCGTCGTCGGGCAGCTCGGCTTCAACCTCGGCCCGCTGCTCGCCGGTGCCGGCGTCGTCGGCCTCGCCGTCGGCTTCGGCGCGCAGCAGCTCGTCCGCGACGTCATCAGCGGGTTCTTCATCCTGGTCGAGGACCAGTTCGGCGTCGGCGACACCGTGACCATGGGCGGCATCAGCGGCACCGTCGAGTCGATGACGTTGCGGCTCACCCGCGTGCGCGGCGACGACGGCGTGCTGCACCACCTCCGCAACGGCGACCTCGGCACCGTCTCCAACTCCTCCCGCGGCTACGGCGTCGCGACCGCGCTGGTGCCGATCCCCGCCGACGCGCCGGTCGGCAAGGTCGTGGATCGGATCCGCAACGCCGTCACGACGGCGGTCGCTGAGCCGGAGCTGGCCGGGCTGCTGCTGGCCGAGCCGCAGGTGCTCGGGGTGACCGGCTTCCGCGACACGACCGGCACACCGTTGGTGACGGTGTCGGTCCGGGTGCGGCCGGAGGGCAAGGCGAAGGTGCAGCGCGCGCTGCTGGCGGCGGGCCTGGCGGCGGTGCCGGAGCCCCCGGGGCGTAGCCGTACCACCACCCGGTAGGCCGCCCCGGGTGGCTCGTTCTCGCCATTGCGGGCGCTGAGGCGCCGGAGCAGAGTCCCAGCCCTACCGCCGGATCTTCCGGCGGGACAACGGGGAACGGGGCACGCACATGGGCTTCAACGTCACCATCGTCGCGGGCAAGGACCCGAACACGTCGAGCGTCTCGGCGTCGGGCAGCGAGCAGCACGTCATCACCGACGCGGAACGGGACGCCTTCGGCCTCGGGGACGCGGCGCTCAAGCTGGCCGTCGGGAAGTACTTCGGGGCGGGCCCGAACGACGCGTTCCTGCGCAGCCCGACCCCGTGGAACGACCTGTACGCGACCTACGGCTGGCCGCAGGTGCAGACGGTGCTCGTCGTCCAGAGCGCGACGGTGCTCGACGTCGCGCTGCAGCCGACGGTGATCGCGACGAACACGTTCCGGAACACCAGCACGCACACCGGCACGTTCAACTGCGGCGTCACGCAGCAGGTCGCGAACACGACGCAGAGCACATGGTCGAAGACCGACAGCATCACCGTCAGCCAGAAGGTCTCCTACAAGATCGGCTTCCTCGGGACGGGCGCCGGCGGCGAGACGAGCCTGGCGTACCAGCACACGTGGGGCGAGGGCGGGTCCGAAAGCGAGACGGTGACCGTCGGCTCGGCGTCCGGTGTCAGCGTGTCTCTCGCTCCGGGTCAGGCGGTGGAGGCGGTCCTGTCGGCGAGCCGCGGCACGATGCACGTGCAGCTCGTCTACAGCGCGTACCTCATCGGTGACACCGCCGTGAACTACAACCCGACGTTCAAGGACCACCACTTCTGGGCGCTCGACATCGGCGGCGTCATGGGCGCCGGCGGCATCCCGAACGCGCGCACCTACACCGAGACGATCGAGATCGGCTACTTCGCCGACTCCTCGATCGACCTGCGGGACCCGCAGACGAACCAGACCATGCGGTCGTTCTCGTCGATGATCCGGGCGGCCTGACGCCCGTTGCCGTGCGGTCCGGCGCCGGCGAGGGTCTGTCGTGCCTTCGCCGGCGCTGCCGGCGTCAGGAGGGATCGAGGGCGAGGTCGGCGAGCAGCGACAGCCGCATGTCGTGGGGGATCGGCGCGTTCTCGGCGTAGTTCGGGTGGTCGACGGCGAGCTCGGCGGGGACGGACGGGTCGCGGAACGCGTCCCGCTCCTCGTCGGTCATCGGGAACCGCAGGTAGTGCACGGTCGCGGTGTAGTCGTCGCGGGAGCGGCCCTCCTCGCCGATGCCCTTGACGACGTGGTCGCCGACGACGAGGGAGAACGTGTTCTCGATGCCGACGAGCCGCGGCAGCTCGGCCTTGAGCGTCGCCATGTCCGGCAGCTCGAGGAACAGCGTCGCCGACAGCTCGTGCGACCCGGGCAGCAGCGGGTTGTAGACCTCGAGCTCCTCACCGACCTTGGCCAGGTCGGTGGTCCGCTCCACGAAGATCATCTCCTGCACCTGGTGCCGCAACGTCTCGTGGTTCTCGAACACGAGCGTGACGACGTCCCCGAGCGAGATGCGGCGCTTCTTCTTGAGCGCGATCGCGGCCGCCCGCGACTCCCCCCGCCGAGCGCCGTACGCGTCCAGATCGAGGTCAAGGTCTTCGATGGTCAACGGTTTCACGTGTGCTCCAACGTGAGCGGGCCGGGCTGGGCGACACCCCCTCGCTAGGAGGCGGCTGCGCCGCCTTTAGTCGCTCGGGGGAATCGCCCAGCCCGACCCGCAACGGGTGGGTCAGGCGTTGGCGTTGACCGAGTCGAGGCCCTTGGCGAACCGGCCGGCGTGCGACTTCTCGGCGCGCGCGAGCGTCTCGAGCCACTCGGCGATCTCCTCGAACCCCTCGTCCCGCGCGGTACGGGCGAAGCCGGGGTACATCTCGGTGAACTCGTACGTCTCGCCGTCGATCGCGGACTGGAGGTTGTCGGCGGTCTTGCCGACCTTGGAGCCGGTGACCGGGTCGCCGACCTCGGCGAGGAAGTCGAAGTGGCCGAAGGCGTGCCCCGTCTCGCCCTCCGCGACGTCGCGGAACAGGCCGGCGACGTCCGGGTAGCCCTCGATGTCGGCCTTGCGGGCGAAGTAGAGGTAGCGGCGGTTGGCCTGGCTCTCGCCGGCGAACGCCTCCTTGAGGTTCTCGTGCGTCTTGCTGCCTTCGAGCGACGGCATTGCGTTCCCCTTCTAGAGCGAGTCGTGCTGACAGGTGGGGCACAGCCCCGTGAACTTGAGGTCGTGGCCGGTGACGGCGAAGCCTGACACCTGGGCGACGTCGCGCGCGAGCCGGGGCGGCAGCGGCGCGTCGACGTCGGCGGCGGCGCCGCAGCGGACGCAGACGACGTGGTCGTGGCGGGTGGTGTTGGCGTCGTAGCGGGCGGCGGCGTCGCCGAGGGCGAGCTCGAGGGCCTGGCCCTGGGCGACGAGCATGTTCAACGCCCGGTAGACGGTGGCGGCGCCGATGCCGGGGGCGGTGCGGCGGACGCGGTCGAGGACGTCCTGGGCGGTGGGGTGGTCGTCGGCGGCGCGGAGCACGTCGAGCACGGCGCGCCGCTGGGGCGTGAGCCGGGCGTCGGTGGTCACCGCGTGGGCCTCCGGGACGTCGTCGGTGAGAACGGTTCTCAGTATCGACGGCGCGCGCGGACGGCGCAAACCGGGAGCGGGGGCCGGTACGCGATAGCATCCGCGCGTCCCCCGAGCGTTGGAAGCAGGTGCCGTCGAGCGTGGCCGTCGTGCTGGTGTACGCCACCGACCGGGTCGTCCGCGATCAGGTCCGGATGGCGATCGGCCGGTCGCCGGCGCCGGGCGTGGACGACGTGACGTTCCTCGAGGCGGTCGACGGCGGCCAGGTGGTGCGCGCCTGCGACGAGGGGCTGCCGGACCTGCTGGTGCTCGACGGCGAGGCGTGGCCGACGGGCGGGCTCGGCCTGTGCCGCCAGCTCCGCGCCGAGCTGCCGCACTGCCCGCCGGCGATCGTGCTGATCGGCCGCCGCGACGACCGCTGGCTCGGCGAGTGGTCCGGCGCCGAGGCCGTCCTCATGCACCCGATCGACGCGGGCGCGCTCGCCGCGGCCGCCGTCCGGCTGCTCACGAACCCGGTCGCGACCGCGGCCGCCGACAAGGAGCGAACGAGTTGAACACCGAGGCATGGTGCGGCCACTGCGGGGAGTCGTTCCGGCTCGCGCAGGTCGTCGAGGAGGGGTCCGGCGGCCGCTGCCCGCGCTGCGGGATCGTGTACTCGCACGAGTACAACGCCGTCGTCACGGCCTCGGCCGCCCAGCTCATCGACGCGCACGCGAAGCTCGAGCACGCGTTGCAGCGGATCACCGAGATGGCGCCGTTGCTCCACGTCGACCGCGAGGCCCTCTACAAGAGCCTCGACACGTACCTCTCGCGCTAGGCGGCCCCGTGTCCGCCTGGCCGGCCGTGCTGTCGGCGCTGCTGGCCCGGCAGGACCTCACGCCCGAGCAGGCGGCGTGGGCGATGGGCGAGGTCATGGCGGGCGACGCGACGCCGTCGCAGATCGCCGGGTTCGCGGTCGCGCTGCGCGCGAAGGGGGAGACACCGGGCGAGCTGGCGGCGCTGGTCGGCGTGATGCTGGACCGGGCGCGGCCCTGCCCCGTCGACGGGCCGGTC
Organism: Mycobacteriales bacterium; assembly: GCA_035714365.1. GTDB lineage: Bacteria > Actinomycetota > Actinomycetes > BP-191 > BP-191 > BP-191. The sequence continues at coordinate 20,448 of DASTMB010000006.1, forward strand.
GTGGACACCTGCGGCACCGGGGGCGACCGCGCGCACACCGTGAACATCTCGACCATGGCGGCGTTCGTCGTCGCCGGCGCCGGGCTGCGCGTCGTCAAGCACGGCAACCGCGCCGCCTCCTCCACCTGCGGCTCGGCCGACCTGCTCGAGGAGCTCGGCGTCCGCATCGACCTCGAGCCGGCGCTCGTCGCGCGGTGCGCGGCCGAGGCGGGGGTGGCGTTCTGCTTCGCGCCGGTGTTCCACCCGGCGTTGCGGCACACGGCGGTGCCGCGCCGCGAGCTCGGCGTCGGCACGGTGTTCAACTTCCTCGGCCCGCTCACCAACCCGGCCCGCCCGCTCGCGCAGGCCGTCGGCGTCGCCGACGCGCGGATGGCGCCGGTCATGGCCGGCGTGCTCGCCGCGCGCGGCGCGTCGGCGCTGGTGTTCCGCGGCGACGACGGGCTGGACGAGCTGACGACCGCCACCACCTCCCGCGTCTGGGTCGTGGCGGGCGGCGCCGTGACCGAGGAGACGTTCGACCCCGCGTCGCTGGGGATCGGGCCGCCGGAGCCGGACGCGCTGCGCGGCGGCGACGCGCCGGTCAACGCCGACGTGGCCCGGGCGTTCCTGTCCGGCGAGGCCGGCCCGGTCCGCGACGCCGTGCTGCTCAACGCCGCCGCCGCGCTGGCCGCGGCCGGCGCCGTGCCGGGCGGTCCGCTCGCGTCGCGGCTCGGGGCCGGCGTCGCGCTCGGCGCCCGCGCCGTCGACTCCGGCGACGCCGCCGCCGCGCTGGACCGCTGGGTGTCGGTGTCGCGCGCGCTGGCCGGCTGAGCCGTGGACCGTTACGAGATCTACTGCGACCTGCGGACCGGCGTCCGCGACCTCGACCTCGTGGCGGCGCTGCGGGCGTACCTCGACCGGCTGGTCGGGCGCGGGGTGCTGGAGTCGTGGCGGCTGACCCGGCGCAAGCTCGGCTTCGGCATCGACGGGCTCGGCGAGTTCCACCTCACGCTCGACGTGCGGGACCTGGCGCAGCTCGACGCGGCGTTCAACCTGGTGGCGACCCGCGACGGCGAGGTGGAGACGTTGCACTCGGCGGTGTTCTCGCGGGTGACGAACGCGCGGTTCGCGCTGTACCGCGACTTCCCGGACCCGGTCAGAGCGGAAGCGCGTACTCCGACTCCGTGAGGCTCGGGTCGCTCGGCAACGGCTGCGTCGTGCCGGTCGGCACGAACCCAATGCGGTCGTAGACGCGCCGCGCCGCCTCGTTGGTGTCGGTCGCCCAGAGCCGGACCTCCCGCGCGCCGCGGCGGCGCGCCCACTCGACCACGCTGCGCACGCAGGCGTCGGCGTAGCCGTGGCCGCGCGCGTCGGGGCGCGTCCAGACGCTGAACACGTTCGGGATGCCGTCGTCCTCGATGTACCCGCCCGCCGAGGCGAGCCAGGTGCCGTCCTCGGCCTCGGCGAGGAACATGATCTGGTCCTCGGTGGTGGCCATTCGCGTCGTGCGTTCCCGCCACTCGTCCTCGGTGGACGTGGACGCGTGGGCGAGCGTGGTGCCGAACGCGTACGGCGCGTCGGCGAGCATCCCCAGCCGGAACTCCCGCCAGCGCTCCCACTCGTCGGCCTCGATGCGGCGTACCCGCATCAGTCGTCGAAGCCGAGCGAGAACGCCGCCTCGAGGTCGTGCTTGGAGTACGTGCGGAACGCGATCAGCGTCTGCGTGGAGAGGATGCCCGGCACCTTGTTGACCCGGCCGGCGATGACGTCGGCGAGGTCCTCGTGCGCGCGCACGCGGACCATCGCGACCAGGTCGACGTCGCCGGCGACGGAGTAGACCTCGGTGACGCCGTCGATCCCGGACACCTGCTCGGCGATCTCGGGGATGGCGTCGACGGCGGCGTTGATGAGGACGACGGCGGTGATCAACGAGCCTCCACTGGTCGGTCCCGCGATCGTACCGACGCGCGTTACGTGACGGGCTCGGCGACCATGGCGGGCGGCTCCCCGGCGGGGTCGGGCGCCGGGGTGGGCTCCTCGGTACCGACCGTGACCGGCGAGGAGTGGGTGCCCCCGTCGGCGATCGCGCCGTCCTGGCTGCTCAACGCCGTCGACACCAGCGCGGAGCCCACCGACCCCGGCTGGTCCGGCGTCACCGGCTCGCGCAGTCTCGGCGGCGCGGTGGTGCGCGGCCGGGTCGTCTGCACGACCTCCGTGTAGAACACGTCGAGCAGCTCGGCCACGCTCGCCACGAACGACCCGCGGCCCTGTCCGCGCTTCGACCCCATCGGGCCGCTCATGGTGACGCGGAAGGTCCGCAGCTCACGCTTCGCGTCGCCCACGAGCAGCGCCGGGTTGGACCGGGCGTCCCTGAGCAGCTCCGACGTGCTGGCGCCGCGCGCGTACTGCGCGAACGCGTCGATCCGCACGGTGTCGGGCGCGGCCTTGAGCTGGCGCAGCAGCCAGTTGACCCGCGTCTGCGGGCGCCCCTCGCGCGGTGCCTCGATGTCGAGCGAGCAGACGATCCGCCCGGCGCGCAGGTCGGCGGTCACGGTGACCACCCCGGCCGAGCCGGGGATGCGCAGCGAGCCGTCGACCGCCCCGCGCGTGGCCAGTGACTGGGCCACCGCCTGCGACCGCAGCGCCGGCTCGGTCAGCTCGCGGCGCGAGAGCACCGGCTGGACCTCGGTGCCGAGCTGGCGGCCGAGCCGCAGCGCGAGGTACTGGATGAGCTGGTCCCAGCGGCTGGCGACGTCGGCGACGCCCTTGTCGTTCGGCCGGATCGTGCCGTGGGCGATCGACTCCCGCACCGGCACCCAGTGGACGCCCATGTCGTCGAACTCCATGGCGCCCGACTTCGGGTGCTCCAGGTAACGGATCAGCTCGCCGAGGATCCACGCCTGGTCGGGGTCCGCGACGCCACGGTGGACCTTCTGCACCACCGCCTCGGTCAGCACCTGCGTCCACGACAGGTGGTGCAGCGCGACCTTCTTCAGCTTCCGCCGGTCGACCGGAGTCGGGTGCGTCCCGGCCATCGCCGGGATCTGGTTCGAGATGGTCAGCAGCGCGTCGAACCCCTGCTCCCGCGCGATGTCGAGGTACGCCTCCAGCTGCGCGGGGTCGAGCTCGTTGGTGCCGGTCTTGACCTCGACCAGGGCCGTCCAGACCCGGCTGCCGCGCGTGACGCGGATCAGGCCGTCCGGGAAGAGCCTCTTGTCGTCCAGGTGGAACGGCACCTCGATATAGGTCTCCACGACACCGGCGGGCGCGCCGAAGCGTCCGGTGAGCGACCGGCCGAACTCGCGGACGCTGCTCATCACGGCCAGCAGTGCCGACGTCGCCCGCCGTTCCTGCTCCTCCGCGCCGTTGATCCCCGACGTGGGGATCAGCCGTGCCGAGTGCCAGGTCTCTTCCGCCATCTGCGTCTCCCCGTGCGGTACGTGCTGCCTCCGTCGACCCTACGGTGCCGCACCCGCGAGACGCGGGACGTCCGGCAGCTTCTCCAGGTAGACGACGTCGAGGAGGCGGCCGAACTTGGTGCCCACCTCGCGCAGGTACGCGACCCGGTCGTAGCCGGCGCGTGCGAACAGCGCGAGGCTCGCGACGTTCTCCGCGCAGACGACGGCGAGCAACGCGTGCAGCCCGGCGCTGGCGGCGTGCGCGTCGACGTGGGCGAGGGCCGCGCGGCCGAGCCCGCGACCGGTGTGCGCGGGGTCGAGGTAGACGGCGACCTCGGCGGTGTCGCGGTACGCGCACCGCGACTTGAACGGCTGCACCAGCAGGTAGCCCGCGAACGCGCCGTCGTCGCCGGTGACCGCCCACGCGCCGTGCCGGTCCGGGTCACCGGCGGCGAACTCCGCCGCCCACGCCTCCGGCGTCACCGGCTCGGTCTGGAACGTCGCCGTCGACGTCTCGACGTAGTGGTTGTAGAGCGCGGCGGCGGCACCGGCGTCGGCGGGGGTGAGCGGTCGGATCACGGCACGACGGTACGACGAGGTCTGTCCCGGACGGGGAGATGCCGGTATCGTCCCGGTTCGCCCAGTATGCCCCGCCCGTGCGAACCGGCCACCCGCCGCCCGTACGGAACCCTCACAAGGAGTACGCATGCGTCTGTCCCAGCGCGCGCTCGCGGCCGTCGCCGTCGCGGCGTCCGTCGTCGCCCCGATGGTCCTCACCGCGGCGCCCGCCTCGGCGTCGATCTCCGCCCCCTGCGCCCACACCACGGGCGAGCCGAAGACCATCGACATCGTCATCGGCTCGATCACCCTCGACCGCGTCCCGACCGGCGTCGACTGGTCCGACTGCATCGACTAGGACCGCTCCTCTCGCGAACCTACGGACCCTCCGCCCGGCGGTGGCGCGGCGACGCGCCGCCGCCGGCGGGGGGTCCTTCGCGTCTCAGGCGAACCGCCGCGCCGGCTGCGCCACCGTCCGCATCGGCCGCCGGTCCGCGAACGGCGCCGCCCCGTCGTACGCCTGGTCCAGCAGGCGCAGCAGCCGGGCCGCGCCGCGCGCGGGCGACGCCCACTCGCCGTCCACCCGCACCAGCCGGGTGCCGGGCGTGCCGAGCCAGCGCAGCACGGCCTGCATCTCCTCGCTCGTCGCGCACGGCGTCGGCCCCGGCCCGGGCGTCACCGTCTCGGCGGTTGCGACCAGGGCGTCGACGTGCGGCCGCGGGTCGACCCCGACCGCGACGGCGCCGGCCGCGGTGAGCCGGCCGTGCTTGACCACGGCGAGGTGCCAGCCGCCGCGGGTGTCCGGCTGGGCCGCCACGAGCAGCGGCAACGCCGCCAGCGCGGCGAGCTGCTGCTGCCGCGCCGCCGCCCGCACGAACGCCGCCAGCCGGTCGCGGTGCGCCGCCGCGTCCTCGTACCGGTGCTGGGCCGCGAGGTCGTCCATGCGGCGTTGCGCGGCGGCGCGCAGCGCCTCCGGGTCGGCGGCGACGGCGTGCGCGAACGCCGTGGTGTGCGCGGCGTACGCCTCCTCCGACTCCTCGCCCGCGCACGGCGCGCCGCACCGGCCGAGCTCGCGCAGCACGCAGCCCGGCACGCGGGTGCGGCGGGTGATCCGCATCGTGCACTGCCGGATGCGGAACGCCTCGTGCGCCGCCGCGCGGGCCAGCTCAGCGGTGCGGGTGGACCCGAACGGCCCGAGGTACGTCGCGCCGTCGTCGGCGATCTTGCGCACGACGGCCAGGCGGGGGAACCGCTCCGTCGTGAGCTTGAGGTACAGCGCGCGCTCCGGGTAGCGGGAGCGGCGGTTGTAGCGGGGCTTGTGCTCGGCGATGAGGCGCAGCTCGCGGACCTCCGCCTCCAGGCCGTGGCTGCACTCGACGTGGTCGACGCGTTCGGCGCAGGCGACCATCTCGGCCATCCGCGTGCGCGGCTCGGAGGCGACGAAGTAGTTGCGGACGCGCGCCCGGAGGTCCTTCGACTTGCCGACGTAGAGGACGCGGCCGTTGCCGTCGCGGAACAGGTAGACGCCGGGCCGGTGGGGGAGGTGGTCGGCGAGGTAGCGCTTGCGCCGCTGCTCGGGCGGCACGAGCGAGGAGAACGTGCGCAGCTCCTCCAGCGAGTGGACGCCGAGGTTGCCGAGCCGCTCGACCAGGCCGTGCAGCACGTCGGTGGTCGCCTGGGCGTCGGCGAGCGCGCGGTGGCACGGCGTGACGCTGGTGCGGAAGACGCGGGACAGGGTGGAGAGCTTGACGTCCGGCGCCTCGTCGCGGGTCAGCACGCGGCGGGCCAGCGTCACGGTGTCGAGGTGGTCGAAGCCGGGCCACTCGTACCCGGTCCGCGCGCAGGCCGCCTTGAGGAACCCGAGGTCGAACGGCGAGTTGTGCGCGACCAGCACCGCCCCGCGCGCGAACTCCAGGAACGCCGGCACCACCTGCTCGATCTTCGGCGCCGCCACGACCATCGCGTCCGTGATGCCGGTGAGCACGGCGATGAACGGCGGGATCGGCCCGCCCGGGTCGACCAGCGTCTGGAACTCGCCCTCCACGACGCCGCCGCGCACCCGGACCGCGCCGATCTCGGTGATCGCGCTGGTCGCGGGGGACCCTCCCGTCGTCTCGAGGTCGACGACGACGAACGTCGTGTCGCGCAGCGGCGTGCCGAGCTCGTCGAACGCACCCTGCACCGCCGTCGCCGTCATGCACCGGGACGTTAGGAGGGGGGTGTGACAAGTTCCGCGCGGCGCGCCGGGGGAGGGCGGCCGGGGACGGGCCGGCCGGCGAACCCCCGGCCGGCGAACGCCCGGCGGCCGGGGCGTCCGGGAAGCGTTCTGCGCTTTCTCCGTGCGGGGGCCGCTTCCGGGAAGCGCCGGGAACGGGGGCGCGCGGCGGGGCGCGGTCAGTCGCGCGGGCAGGTGACGAGCAGGCGGATCGTCGCGACGGCGGCGCCGGTCGTGGCCAGCGCCGCGACGACGGCCGCGACGAGCCCCGTGGCCGGGCCGGCGACGGCACTCGCGCCCGCGCCGATCCCGGCGCTCGCGGTGAGCGCGGCGGCGGTGGCGACGGCGGCGGCGCTGCGCGCCTCGCGCAGCGTGAGCGGCTCCCGGTGCATGGCGGCCTCCTTCGGGGACGTCGACACCGTTCTGCCCGCACGCACCGCGTTCCTCCGGTGGCGGCGCGTGACGTCGGTCACATCGGTGAGAGGCTTCGCGACATGACCGAGGAGACGTTGCGGGAGGTCGCGGAGCGGCTGGCCGAACGCCGTGCCGACGCGCTGCGCATGGGCGGCGACGAGCTGGTCAAGCGCCAGCACTCGCTGGGCAAGCTGACGGTGCGGGAGCGGCTGGAGCTGCTGTTCGACCCGGGGACGTTCGTGGAGTCGGGGCTGCTCGCGGGCGCGGTCGACTCGCCGCAGTCGCAGGGGAAGCGGACGCCCGCCGACGGCTGCGTGACCGGCGTCGGCGAGGTCGACGGGCGCAGGGTCGTCGTGGTGGCGTACGACTTCACGGTGCTGGCGGGCTCGATCGGCCTGCACGGCGAGCGGAAGGCGGCGCGCGCCCGCGACCTGGCGACCAAGCACGGGATGCCGATCGTGTACCTGCTCGACTCGGCCGGGGCGCGGGTCACCGAGACGGTGGGGGCGGCGTTCGCGGGCGCGGGCGACCTGTTCCGCGAGCTGACGACGATGAGCGGGGCGGTGCCGCAGGTCGCCGCGATGATGGGGCCGTGCTCGGCCGGGACGGCGTACATCCCGGCGCTCTGCGACTTCGTGCCGATGGTGAAGGGCACCTCCAGCATGGCGCTGGCCGGCGTGCACCTCGTGCGCGCGGCGACCGGCGAGGAGGTCACCGAGGAGGAGATGGGCGGCAGCGCCGTCCACAACAAGGTCTCCGGCGTCGCTGACCGGGAGGCCGCCGACGACCGCGACTGCCTGGCGATGGTGCGCGACTACCTCTCCTACATGCCGTCGCGCTACGGCGAGCCGGTGCCGTTGCGACCGACGGAGGACCCCGCCGACCGCCGGTGCGAGGAGCTGTACGACCTGGTGCCCGCCAACAACCGCCGCGCGTACGACATGCGCCGCGTCGTGAAGGTGCTCGCCGACGACGGGGCGTTCTTCCCGATGAAGCCGGACTGGGCGAAGAGCGTCATCACCGGGTTCGCGCGGTTCGGCGGGCGGACGGCCGGCGTCGTCGCCAGCCAGCCGATGCAGATGGGCGGCGCGCTGGACATGCACAGCGCCGACAAGGCGGCGCGGTTCGTCAACCTCTGCGACTCGTTCGAGATCCCGCTGGTCTTCCTGGTCGACGTGCCCGGCTTCCTCGTCGGGAAGAAGGTCGAGCACGACGGGATCATCCGGCACGGCGCGAAGCTCCTCTACAACGTCTCCGAGGCCACCGTCCCGAAGGTCACCGTCGTGCTGCGCAAGGCGTACGGCGCCGGCTACTTCGTCATGGCCGGGCGCGCGTACGAGTCCGACCACCTGGTGGCCTGGCCGAGCGCGGAGTTCAGCGTCATGGGGCCGGAGGGCGCGGTGAACATCCTGTTCCGCAAGCAGCTCGCCGCGGCCGAGAGCGACGAGGCGCGGGAGGCGTTGCGGGAGCAGCTCGTCAACGGCATCCGGCAGAGCATCGACCCGTACCTCGCGGCGCGGATGGCGTTCGTCGACGACCTGATCGACCCGGCGGACACGCGGCGGCACATCTGCCACGCGCTGGCGGCGGCGGCGGGCAAGCGGGTGCCGCGGCCGGCCCGCAAGCGCGGCGTCTCGCCGGTGTAGCGGTCAGGCGGCGGCGGTACGCAGCGCCGGCAGCGCGTCCCACACGACCGGCACGTGCCGCATGACCAGCGCGCAGTCCAGCTCGGCCGAGCCGGGCGGCAGCGCGTCGAAGAACGACGACCGCGCGCTGTGCACGTGCCCGGCCTCGACCGCCCAGCGGTTCGTGCGCAGCGCCATCCCGTCGTACCGCCCGCCGTCGCGCGACGCGGAGAACCCGTCCGACCCGGCCTCGAAGAACGCCGACGCCGCGCCCAGGTCCGCGAACAGCCGGCTGCCGGTGAGCGCCGGCGCCACCGACACGTCCACCGCCACGTCGCCGTCGCCGTCCCGCGAGGCGAACGCCACCCGCAGCCGCGTGGCGTCCTCCACCACGTCGAACCGCGCCCGGTGGTACTCGCCGGTGAACACCCGCCCGCCCAGCGCCGCCGACACCCACGACGAGGTGTCGCGGCGCGGGATGTAGACGCCGTGGCGGGTCTCGCCGCGTTCCTCCCAGGTCACCGCGAAGCGGTGCGCGGCGTTCTCCGTCCGCACCCCCACGGGGAACGGCAGCCAGGCCGGCCGCAGCCGCCCCAGCCGGATCAGGCAGATGCCGGCGACCGCGTAGCCGTTGACGAGCTGGGGCCGGAACGGCGCGGGCAGCAGCGCGGCGGCCACGTCGGGGTCGAGGCGGTAGTTGACGAGCAGGCGGCGTTCCATGACACCCGCCACCGCCGGCATCCGCACGCGTCCCCTCCGTCCACAGGTCCGGGCTCCACGGTACGCGCTGTCCACAGATTCGCTCCCTGGTTCGCCACGGGGTTGCGCGGGGACCCAGACTGGTGCCGTACCCGCCGCGACCCGTGAAGGAGACGCCTTCGTGCCGACGCTCCCGGCGCTGATGCCGCCGACGTCCTCGATGTTCCTCGTGCCCGAGACGAGGGACCAGCCGATGCACGTCGGCGGGCTCCAGCTCTTCGAGCCGCCGGAGGGGGCCGGCCCCGACTACATCTCCGGGCTGTACCGCGAGGCGATCGCGGCGACCGAGGTGGCGCCGCTGTTCCGGCGGCGCCCGCACCGCGGGCTGTCCACGCTGGGCCAGTGGGCGTGGGCCGACGACGGGGACATCGACCTGGAGCACCACATCCGGCACTCGGCGCTGCCCCGGCCGGGTCGGGTGCGCGAGCTGCTCGCGCTGACCTCGCGGCTGCACGGGACGCTGCTCGACCGGCACCGGCCACTGTGGGAGACGCACCTCATCGAGGGGCTGGACGACGGGCGGTTCGCCGTCTACTCGAAGACCCACCACGCGCTGATGGACGGGGTCTCCGCGCTCCGCCTGCTCGAACGCAGCCTCTCCCGCGACCCCGCCGAGCGGCTGCCGCTGCCGTTCGTGTCCCGCCCGCGCGCGGCGCGCTCGCCGCGCGACGGCGACGGCGACGGCGGGGAGAACGCCGTGCTGCACGCGGCCCACGCCGCCGCCGAGGCGGTCGGCGACATCGCCGGGCTCACGCCCCGGCTGCTGTCGATCGCGGCGCGGGCGCTGCGCGAGCAGGCCGTCGCGCTACCCGGCCAGGCGCCGCGCAGCATGCTCAACGTGCCGATCACCGGCAGCCGCCGCTTCGCCGCCGACGCGTGGGACCTGGCCCGCATCCGCGCCGTCGGCAAGGCCGCCGACGCCACCGTCAACGACGTGGTGCTCGCGATGTGCGCGGGCGCGCTGCGCGACTACCTGCTCGCGCAGGACGCGCTGCCCGACGCGCCGCTCGTCGCCATGACGCCGGTCTCCCTGCGCGGCGGCGACGACGAGGGGGAGGGCAACGCCGTCGGCGCCGTCCTCGTCAGCCTCGGCACCGACCTCGCCGACGACGAGGCGCGGCTGCTCGCGATCCGCGAGTCGACCCGCCAGGCGAAGGCGTCGCTCGCCGGGCTGAGCCAGCTCCAGGTGACGGCGCTCTCCGCCGTCGTCATGACGCCGTTGCTGCTCAACCTGCTGGGGATCGCGCGCTTCGTCCGGCCGGCGTTCAACCTCGTCATCTCCAACGTCCCCGGCCCCGCGGACACCCTCTACTGGAACGGCGCCCGCCTGGACGGCCTCTACCCGCTGTCGATCCCGCTGGAGGGCCAGGCGCTGAACATCACGGTGACCAGCTACGCCGGGCGGATGCAGTTCGGCCTCACCGGCTGCCGCCGCACCCTGCCGCACATGCAACGCCTCCTGCACGGGCTGGACGAGTCGCTGGCCGCGCTCGAGAAGGCGTTCGCCTAGTGCCCCGCGCCGGAGGCTCGCTCACACCCTGCCGGGCCCACCCGGCGGCCGGCGGCGTTCTCGGCCGCCCGCGTAGCGCTGCAACGCGGGCGACCTGCGGCCTGGCCGGCCACCGGCTGGACCTCGGCAGGCCGCAACCACCCTCCGGCGCGGGGCACTAATGCCGCGCAGGGCGAGGCTGGTCGACGCGGTGCGCCGCCGCGCGTCGGCGGAGGCGACGGCGCTGGCGGACGTCGACGCGATCGTGGCGTTCGACGGGGGAGCGGACGCGCGGTGCGCGGTCGAGCTGCGGCACGGCGCCGTGACCGTGACCGACTGGGCGGAGGCGCCGACGACGCTCATCAGCGCCGACGCCGCGACGCTGCTCGATGTCGTGGAGGGGCGCACGAGCGGCATCGAGGCGTTCCTCGACGGGCGGCTGCGGGTCGACGGCGACCTGTCGCTGTCGCTGCGGCTGGACGGGCTGTTCGGCGGCGAGGCGGCCGACGCCCGCCCGGTGCGGTTCCCGCGCGCGGCGATGGTGCCGGCCGGGCGGATCCGCACGTTCCACCTCGAGGCGGGGCCGCCGGACGCGCTGCCGGTCGTGCTGCTGCACGGCCTCGGCGCCACCAACGCCTCCATGCTGCCGACGCTGTGGGACCTCGCCCGCGACCACCACGTGCTCGCGCCGGACCTGCCCGGGCACGGCGCGTCGGCGGCGCCGTGGGGCGCCTACGACGCGCGGTTCTTCGCCGCCTGGCTGGCCGACTACCTCGACGCGGTCGGCGTCGACCGGGCCGTCCTCGTCGGCAACAGCCTCGGCGGCCGCGTCTCGCTGGAGATCGCGCTGCTGGAGCCGGAGCGGGTGCGCGGGCTGGTGCTGCTCGCGCCGGCGGTGGCGTTCCGGCGGCTGCGGCAGTTCGTGCCCGCGGTGCGGCTGGCCCGGCCGGAGCTGGCCGCGCTGCCGCTGCCGATGACGCGCGGCATGGCGCGGCTGACGTTGCGGCGGATGTTCAGCCAGCCGTCGCGGCTCACGTCACAGTCGTACGACGCCGCCGCCGGCGAGTTCGTCCGCGTCTACAAGCGGCCGGGGTACCGCGTCGCGTTCTTCTCGTCGTTGCGGCAGATCTACCTCGACGACGCGTTCGGCGACGCCGGGTTCTGGCGGCGGCTGCCGGACCTCAAGCCGCCGGCGCTGTTCCTGTGGGGCGCGCGCGACCGGCTGGTGCCGGCCGGGTTCGCGCGGCACGTCGCGGCGGCGGTGCCGGACGCGACGTCGATCGTGCTGGACGACTGCGGGCACGTCCCGCAGTTCGAGCTGCCGGACCGCACGCACGAGGAGGTGCGCCGCTTCCTCGCGACCCTTACCTGACCTTGTCCGCCCAGAACTCCGGCGGCCCGTCACGCTTCCAGCGGCGGACCCGGCGGAGGTGGCGGACGGCGTAGAACGTCACCGCCGCGGCCAGCAGCACGAACGCCGCCACCATGGCCCGCACGTCCTTGACGCCCCAGAGCAGCAGCGCCAGGAACGCCGTGGCGACCCACGCGTCGCGCGTCGCCCACTCCTGGCCCGCGAAATTGCGGCGGCGCCTCACGTGTACCCGCGCAGCCCGCGCCGGGTGGCGACCTCGTCGCCGTCGAGGACGCCGACCAGCGCCTCCTGGAGCGCGAACGTCCCGGCGTACGCCCGCGCCCGGTCCAGCAGCCCGGCGTCGGCGGCGCGGTCGCGCGCCGCGTCGGTCGTGGCGGCCAGGTCCCAGCCGTACGTCGCGCCGACCGACGCCACGTCGTACGCCGGGTCCCCGACGTGCACCTGGCTCCAGTCGAGGACGCCGGTGAGCCGGGTGGTGTCGGCGTCCCAGCGCAGGTTGCCGCCGCCGAAGTCGCCGTGCACGAGTACCGGGCGTTCCGGCGGCTCGACCGCCAGCACCGCGGCCAGCTCCGCCTCCGCCCGCTCGCGGCCGGCGCCGGACATGAGCGGGCCGAGGCGTTCGCGCACCGAGTCGGCGAACGCCGCGAACGACGGCCGCACCGGCGCCCGCGTCAGCACCTCGCCGAGGGGGCCGCCGACGTCGACGGCCGCGAGCGTGTCCAGCACCCGGGCCAGCTCGGCGGCGAACCGGTACGCCATCGGCCCCACCGCCTCGACCGAGCCGCGCGGCAGCGGCTCGCCGGGCACGTACCGCTGCCCCACGAACGCGCGCCCCAGCACCGCGCCGGAACAGTCGAGGAACACGTCCGGCACGGTCACGTCCAGGCCCGGGTCGAGCGCGCGCAGCGCGGCCAGCGCGGCGACCTCGCGCGGCAGCGCGTCCAGCGCCCGCTGCGTCCGGGGGAACCGGAACACCGCCTCCTCGCCGAGCACCACCACGTCGTGGTCCTGGCCGGCGTGCAGGCGCACCGCGCCGTGCCCGAACGACCCGTCCCACGTCGTCGCGACGATGCCGACGTAGGCGGAGAGCCGCTGCCCGGGGTCGTCGTGCCGCACGGGTGCATCATGGCCGATCGTGGTCCCCGAACCCACCCCCGTTGACGCCCGCGCCGCCGCGTCGCTCGCCCGCGACATCGCCGCGCGCGAGCTGGCGCCGCACGTCGCCGCCTGGGACGGAGCGGTGCCGCCGGCGGCGGCGACGTCGCTGCGGGAGGCGGGGCTGCTCGACCCGGACCTGCCGCACGCGGTCCGCGCCGAGGTCGCGCGGGAGGCCGGGCGGGCCGGCTGCGCCGCCGGGCTGGCCGTCGCCGCGACCGACGACCTCACCCGCGCGGCGGTGCTCGCCGGGGCGGCCGAGACGCTGGCCGGGACCGGGATGGCGTACGCGCGGGAACGGGTGGTGTTCGGCCGGCCGCTGGCCCGGATGCCGGTGCAGCGGTACGCGTTCGCGACCGTCGCGGCGCGGGTCGAGGCGGCCGTCGCGCTGGTCCGCCGGGTGGCCGCCGCCCGCGACGCCGGCACGCCACACGCCGGCGACGAGGCGGCCGTGCTGCCGTACGCGCTGGACGCGGCGTGGGCGGCGGCGGAGGCGGCGTTGCAGGTGCACGGCGGCAACGGCTACACCGACGACTACCCGGTCTCCCGGATGTGGCGCGAGGTGGTGGCCGCCCGCGCGGCGTTGGGCGGGCCGGAACCCGGGCTGTAACGCCCGCCGCTCCCGGCGCGATGTAGCGGGCATGACGCGCCGCCTCGCCGCCGTGCTGCTCTTCCTCGCCGCCGCGCTCGCGCTCCCCGCGCCCGCGTTCGCCGCGACCGCCACGGTCACCATCGACTCGACCCTGCACCCGAAGTCGCTCACGGTCGCCCCCGGCACCACCGTGACCTGGCGCAACGCCGGCACCGAGCGGCACCGGGTCCGCACCACCAGCGCGCCGGTCGAGCTCGACTCGAACGACCTCGACCCCGGCCAGTCATGGTCGTTCACGTTCCGCACCGCCGGCACCTACCGCTACGTCGACCACCGCAACGAGGACGAGCAGGCGTACTGGGGCAGCGTCACCGTCGCCACCACCGCGACCGCCACCTCGCCGCCCCCGGGCGGCGGCGGCACGGGCGGCGGCGGCACCGGCGGCGGCACCACCGCGCCCAGTGCGCCGGCGACCGGCACCGTGCACCTCGCGGGACGGGCGTTCTCCCCGTCGTCGATCTCGGTCGCGGCCGGCGGCACGATCACGTTCGTCAACGACGACGACCGCGCGCACACCGTCACCGCCGACGACGGCTCGTTCGACTCCGGCGTCCTCAACGCCGGGAGCCGCTACCCGCGCCGGTTCGCGAGCGCGGGCACGTTCCGCTACCACTGCGCCATCCACCCGGACATGACCGGCACCGTCACCGTGCCGTCCGCCAACGGCGCCGTCCCCCCGCCGCGCCCCGCCGCCGCCCCGCGGGCCGCGACCGGCACCACCGCCACCGGCAACGGCGCCGCCGCGCCGCCCGGCCCCGGCGCGGCCCGCCCCGGGAGCGCGCGGGTGACCGTGGTCGACTTCGCGTTCCGCCCCGGCCGGGTCGCCGTCCACGTCGGCGACACCGTCACCTGGGCCAACGCCGGGCAGTCGCCGCACACGGTCACCGCCGGCGACGGCTCGTTCGGGACGTCGATGCTGCTGCCCGGCGCCACCTACCGGACCGTGGCGCGGAAGGTCGGCAGCACCGCGTACGTCTGCCAGTTCCACCCGCAGATGACCGGCACGCTCGTCGTCCTCCCCGCCAACGCCGCCCTCCCGCCGGCGGCCGCCGCCGCCCCGCCGCCCGCCGCGCGGCCGCGCCCCCGGGCCGCGACGGCCACCGCCGCGCCGGCCACGACGCCGCCGGCCGCAACCACCCCCGGGGAGGAGCCGGAACGCCGCCTGCGCGCCGTCGCCACGTCCATGTGGGGCACGCCGATCGTCGCCTGGACGCTGTGGGGCGGGCTCGGGCTGGTGGCGTTCCTGGCGGTCGCCTGGTGGCGCGGCCGCGAGGTGACGCCCGGGTAGGCTCGCTCGCGTGCCCGTCGCGCTGCCCACCGCCGCCACCCGCTGGCGGTGCGCGGCCTGCGGCAACCTCACCCGCTTCGACGTCGTCCGCACCCGGCGGCTCCGCGAGTACATCCACGCCGACCTGGCCGGCGAGCCGGTCGTGGAGGAGTCGGAGCTGCTCGGCGAGACCGTCGAGCACGTGACCTGCCGCTGGTGCGGCGCCGTCGACCAGGTCGAGCTGGTGCCGCGCCCCGACGGGACCAGCGACGGCGCCGGCGACGGCGCCGGCGACGGCCCGTGACCGCGCTGCCGCTCGCCGGGCTGCGCGTCCTCGACCTCTCCCGCCTCCTCCCCGGCGGCTACTGCACCCTCCTGCTCGCCGACCTCGGCGCCGACGTGCTCAAGGTCGAGGAGCCGGGGAAGGGGGACTACCTGCGCTGGATGCCGCCGTACGCGTCCACCGGCGAGGGCGGCATGCACCTCGCCCTCAACCGCGGCAAGCGCTCGCTCACCCTCAACCTCAAGACCGAGCGCGGCCGCGACCTGCTGCGCGACCTCGCGCGGGACGCCGACGTGCTGGTCGAGTCGTTCCGGCCCGGGGTCATGGACCGGCTCGGCGTCGGCCACGCCGCCCTCGCCGAGGTCAACGAGCGCCTCGTCTACGTGGCCGTCTCCGGCTACGGCGCGGACGGCCCGTACGCCGACCGGGCCGGGCACGACGTCAACTACCTCGGCTACGCCGGCGCCCTGTCGTTCAGCGGCCACGCCGCGACCGGGCCGTGGCAGCCGGGGCTGCAGATCGCCGACCTCGGCGGCGGCGGCCTCCTGGCGGTGGTCGCCGTCCTCACCGCGCTGCGGGTGCGTGACGCGACCGGCAAGGGCCAGCTCTGCGACGTGTCGATGACCGACGGCGTCGTGTCCTGGCTGACGCTGCACGCGGGGGCGTTCGCGGCGACCGGCCGCCCGCCCGGGCCGGGGACCGAGCTGCTCAACGGCGGGTACGCCTGCTACGGCGTCTACGCCTGCGCCGACGGCCGCCACCTCACCGTCGGCGCGCTGGAGCCGCCGTTCTTCGCCGCACTCTGCCGCGCGCTCGGCGCCGAGGACCTCCTCCCGTGGCACGTCGACCCGGACCGCCAGGCCGAGCTGCGCGCCCGCCTCGAAGCGATCTTCGCCACGCGGACCCGCGACGAGTGGCTGGACCTGCTCGTTTCCGCCGACTGCTGCGTCGGGCCGGTCAACGACCTGGCCGAGGCGTTCGCCGACCCGCAGGTGCGGGCGCGCGGGATGGTGGCCGAGCGCGCGCTGGCCGACGGCACGGCGTTCCCCGAGCTGGGCGTCGTGCCGCGCCTCGCCGCGACGCCCGGGCGCACCGGCGGCCCGGCCCCGGCGCTCGGCGCCGACACCGACGCCGTCCTCGCCGGTCTCGGCCTCGACGCGGACGCGGTCGCCGGGCTGCGCGCCGAGGGCGTCGTGTGAACGACGCCGCCGCGCTGCCCGACGCCGCCCGCCAGCGGGTGCTCTCCTACGCCGCCACCGCGCTCGGCGCGCTGGAGGCGGCGGACGTGCCGCCGTCGCTCAAGCCGTTCGCGTCGTTCACCCCCGCCAAGCGCGCCCGGCTCGCCGGCACCGCGCTGGCGACCGCGCTGGAGGCGCTGCCGGCGTTCCGGCAGGCGACCGCGACCGTCGCCCGGCTCAGCCACCCCGGCCTCGCCGACGCCGTCGAGGGCGGCACCGCGCCCGCCGCCGCCGACCCGGCCGAGGTCGCGGCTCTCGCGTACCTCCTCCGCCCCGACGGCTGGGAGGCGCTGGTCGCCGGCGCCGCCGCCCGGCTCGCCGACGTCGCCGCCGAGGCGCGGGCGGGGGAGGAGGCCGCCGCCGCCGAACGCCTCCGCGCCGAGGCCGCCGAGGCCCGCCGCGCCGCCAAGGCCGAGCAGGACCGGCTCCGCGCCGAGGTCGCCGCGCTCAAGGCCGAGCTGGACACCGCCCGCCGCGCCGCCCGCACCGCCGCCGACGCGACCAAGCGCGCCGAGGCCGCCGCGGCCGCCGCCGAGCGCGCGCTCACCGACGCCAAGGCCGCGTACGAGCGGGAGTCGGCCGCGGCCGAGACGCAGGGCCGGCGCCAGCGGGCGCGCATCGCCGAGCTCGAGGCGCAGGTCGAGGCGGCGCGCCGGGCCGCCCGCGAGGGGCGTACCGGTGAGTCGGTCCGGCTCCGCCTCCTGCTCGACGCCGTCGTCAACGCCGCCCACGGCCTGCGCCGCGAGCTGGCCCTGCCGCCCGCCACCGAACGCCCCGGCGACCTCGTCCCGGGCGCCGACCCCGGTGGCGCGCCCGCCGCGCGCGGCCTCGGCCCCGGTGACGCCGCGTACCTCGACGCGCTGCTCGCCGTCCCCACCGTCCACCTCGTCGTCGACGGCTACAACGTCACCAAGACCGGCTACCCGGCCCTGTCGCTGGAGGAGCAGCGCAGCCGCCTCGTCGCCGCGCTGCGCGCGCTCGCCGCCCGCACCGGCGCCGAGGTCACCTGCGTCTTCGACGGCGCCAACGTCGCCGCCGTCTCCGGCCTCGGCTCCCGCCACGTGCGGGTCCACTTCACGCCGGCCGGGCGGACCGCGGACGAGGCGATCGCGACGTTCGTGGCGGCCGAGCCGCCGGGGCGGCCGCTCGTCGTCGTCTCCTCCGACCGGGAGGTGGCCGACGCGGCCCGCCGCTCGGGCGCCACGGCGGTCCCGTCGGCGACCCTGCTGGCCCTGCTCGGGCGCTGACCCGGGCCCGCGCGCGTTTTTGTCACACCCCCCTCCTAACGTCTCCTCCAGACGCCCACTCCACCTGGAGGACCCGTGAACGACTTCCTGCGCGCGCACCGCCCGGCCCCGCTCCCGGCCGAGTCCGGCTGCGTCATCGACTGCGACACCTGCACCGTCCGCGGCGACGCGTGCGCCGACTGCGTCGTCACGGTGATGCTCGGCGGGCCGCCCGACGTGGTGCCGCCGGAGGAGGTCCGCGCGCTGTCCGTGCTCGCGGGCGCCGGGCTGGTGCCGCCGCTGCTGATGACCCCGCCACCGCCCGAGGAGGACGACCCCGGCCCCGCCTGACCGTCCCGCCGGCCCTCGGAGAGGAGGTGCGTCACCGCCGGCGCCGCCGGCCGTTACTCCGTTCGGACGCGGGCTCCGCCGCCTCCCCGGTTGATCCGGGGCGGGGCGAGTCGGTAGCCTTCGTCCGGTTCCGTACGACCTGCCGCCCGTCCGGGGTAGCGGTACGGGACACCGCCGAGTCCCAGGGGCGCGTCCTCGACGCGTGCCCAGGAGCCGGGGAACCACGTTCCTCGGGGTGAATCGGGCGGCCCGCCTCAGCGCGGCTCCGCCGGTGCGTGCCACGCGCCGGACGCGCAGCCACGTGCCGGCACCGCCCGTAGGGCCACTCTTCCGGCCCGAACCCGTCAGCTCACCCGGTAGGCGGCCGAGGAAGAAATGGAGTGCCGCCGTCTTGGCGACCCCCCGCCGTCGCAACCTGTTCGTCTCGCTGCTCCTCACGCTCGTCGCGTTCGGCCTGGTGCCCGTCACCGACGCCGTCGCCGACCCGCACGTCACCGTCGCCGCCGCCCGCGCGGAGCTGGCGCGGCTCGACGCGCAGGTCGACGCCGCCGTCGAGGCGTACAACGAGGCCCGCATCGACCTCGCCAAGGCCCAGCGCAACGCCGCGACCGTGCAGGCCCGCGTCGCCCGCGCCGAGGCCGAGACCAGGGCCCTCCGCCGCGCGATGGGCGGCTTCGCCGCCGCGGCGTACGAGTCCGGCGGTCTCGACTCGCTCGTGACGCTGCTGACGTCGTCCAACCCGACGACGTTCCTCGACCAGGCGACCGCGCTCGACCAGATCGCGCGCGACCAGGCCGGCCAGATGCGCGCCCTGCGCGCCGCGTCGCGCCGCCTCAAGACGCAGCAGGACGCCGCCAAGCAGGCCGTCGAGGCGACCCGGGTGGTCGAGCGGCGGCTCGCCGCCGCGCGCCGCGAGGTCGAGGCGAAGATGGCGCGCCAGCAGCAGCTCCTCGACATCGTCGAGTCCCGCGCCGCCCGCGCCGCGCGCCTGGCCCGCGAGGCCGCCGAGGCCGCGCGCCGCGCCCGGGCCAGCCGCGCCGCGACGCGCTCGGCCGCGCCGTCGTACAGCGGCCCGGCCTCCGGCCGCGCCAAGATCGCGGTGGCCGAGGCGTACCGCCAGCTCGGCAAGCCGTACCGGTGGGGCGCCGCCGGCCCGAACGCGTTCGACTGCTCCGGCCTGACCATGTGGGTGTGGGGCAAGGCGGGCGTCTCGCTGCCGCACTCCAGCCGGGCGCAGTACGGCCAGGGCCGCCACGTCTCCCGTGGCGAGCTCCAGCCGGGCGACCTGGTGTTCTTCGGCAGCCCGATCCACCACGTCGGCATCTACGTGGGCGGCGGCCAGTACATCGCGGCGCCGCACACCGGCGACGTGGTCGGCTTCCGCAGCCTCAGCCGCGGCGACTACGCGGGCGCCGTCCGCCTCTAGGCGACGGTCCGGGACGCTTCCCGGAAGCGGGTCGCGCACGGGGAGAGCGCGAAACGCTGCCCGATCGGCGCGGGCGGGCGCGTCCGCTTGTCGCCGGTCCGGGCGGCGCGGGATCATGCGCGCGGCCGGTTCGTCCGGATCGAGCGAAGCGAGGGGTACCAGCGCGTGCGGGAGCTCCACGTCGTCGCGCTCAGCTCGGACGGCAAGCACCTCGTCGTCACCCCGAACAAGGGGTCGCTCAAGGGCGCCTACCTGCTCCCGGTCAACGCCCGGCTGCGCAAGGCGCTCAACGGCGAGCTGAACCCGAAGCCGAAGCCCGCGCCGGAGCCGGAGCCCGAGGCGGCCCCGCCGCCGCCGAAGCCGGCGGTGGAGAGCCGGCTCTCGCCGCGCGAGATCCAGGCCCGGTTGCGGGCCGGCCAGGCGCCGGAACGCGTCGCCCGCGCCGCCGGCGTCCCGCTCGACCGGGTGATGCGCTTCTCCGGCCCGGTGCTGTCCGAACGCGCCCAGGTCATCGACGCCGCCCGCGAGGCCACGCTGACCCGTGCCCGCCTCGGCGCCAGCAAGGCGCCGCTCGGCGCCAGCGTCGCCGCCAACCTCGCCGCCAAGGGCGCGACGGCCGCGGCGGAGGACTGGACGGCGTTCCGCCGCCCGGACGGGTCGTGGACCGTCCGCGTCACCGTCGCCGGCAGCCGCGGCAGGCCGCGCCGCGCCGAGTGGACCTGGCAGCCGGCCACCAAGACCCTGACCGCCGGCGACGCGTACGCCGCCGCGCTCGGCCACGTCGACCGGCCGATCGCGCGCAAGCGCCCGGCCGCGCGGCCGGCCCGGTGAGGCACCGGGCGGCCGCCGCCGTCCTCCTCGTCGCGGCCCTGGCCTGCCAGCACGGCGGCCCGGGCTCGCCGCGGCCGACGGGCGCGCAGACGCGGTTCCTGGACCGGCTCTCCTCGGCGATCGACGGCGTCAACGCCGCCCGCAAGCGGATCGCGGGCGACGCGCGCGCGCTGGGCACCGCCGCGGCCGCCCTGGACGACGTGGACGCGATCGCGGTCACCGGCGACCGGTCCGCTGTCCGCAACGCCCGCCCGGCCGCCGCGCGGGCGATGACCGCCGCCACGCCCGCCGCGGGGCGGATCGGCGCCGACGTGCAGGCGTACGACGCCGCGCTGACCGCCCTGGCCGGCGCCGGCCGCGAGGGGCTGGACGCCGAGCAGGCCGCCGCGCTGGACGGCGTCGTGACGGCCGGCCGCGCGGAGGTGGTCGTGCTGCGCTCGTACGGCACCGTCGTGACGACCGTCTGGCCGCGCTACGCCGGGCTGGACGAGGCGCAGAAGACGTGGCTGGCCCGCGCCTCGAACGGCTGGTACCGCACGCAGCAGGAGGCCGCCGGCAACTACGTGGTGTTCGTCGACC
>DASTMB010000007.1 GCA_035714365.1 Mycobacteriales bacterium
GCCGCTGCCGGCGCGCCACCAGCCGGCGGGCGCTCGCGCGCCCGGACCGCGTCGGGCGTTGCGGGTGCTCGTACCTGCCGAACGGGCGCCGCCGGGGCCGATCCCGGCTGCGGCCCGAGGTACGGGCGGGAGCGCCGCTAGGCGCTCGGCGGGGTCACGCAGATGTGGAATGTGGAGTTGAGGCAGACCGGCTGGCTCAGCTCCTCCTCGAAGCACTGGAGGATGAATGTGCCCGCGTCGAGGCACTCCGGCGGCGCCGAGGCGGACGCCGAGGCCGGCGCCGCGAACGCCGCGGCGGCGGCCGCCGCGAGCGCCAGGCGCACGATGCGCTTGGTCACGTGATCACCTCCTCCTGTCGCCGGGGTGGACCGGGCGGCCGGGGCGACACCGGGACGCCGCCGCGCGGGTGACGCGCGCGACCGGGCTGGGCGCGGTCCGGGCGCGCGGGAGCGCGCCGGCGGACGGCGATGACGGGAGTGGCGGGGACGTCAGGAACGAAGGGGGCATCGGGGGGCGGGGTCGCGGACGGACGGCTGGGCGGCCCGCGGCCGCGCCGGGCACGCGAACGCGCCCACGCGGACCGCACGCCGTTGTGCGGTCGTACGCGCACCGGCCGAACGGCGCGCGGCGGCCGTTGCCGAGACGGCGCCGCGGGCACCCGGTGCGGGGTGTCAGGGCGTGGTTCGCCGCCCCGCCCGCGTCACCTGCCGCCGCGACCGGACAGAACGCCGCTCTGCTCCGGGGCGCCGAGCCGCAGCAGCAACGTCACCGCGAGGCCGCCGGCGATCCAGATCCACCCGGCCAGCTCCAGCCCCTCCTCGACCGCGACCTCGGTCTCGTAGCCGGCGCTGCCGTGCTCCTCCCCCGCCGCGAACAGCACCGGCGACGCCGCCTCGAGGAAGACCGCGACCACGAGCGCGAGCAGCCCGCCGCGGACCAGCGCCCGCGCCGCGTCGCCGCCGCCCTCCGCGATCCGCCACAGCAGCACGAACGCCACCGCCAGCACCGGCAGCCAGACCACCGGCCAGACCAGGCGTTCGGCGTGCTCGACGGGCAGGTGCTCGCCGAGCCGCGAGACGCGTTCGTGGATGGCGAGGAAGTCGTCGAACGACAGGAACGCCACGACCAGCGCGCACGCGGTGAGCGCGCGGCGCCGTGCGGACGTCGCCGCGAGCAGCCCGAGCAGCAGCGCCGCGCCGGCCTCGACGGCGACGCTGGCCCACCCCCACGCGCTGTCGTCGGAGTCGGCGTTGAACGCGTGGATCCGGTCGTCGAGCGCGAGCAGGTCGACCAGGTGCGTGACGGCGAGCAGCGCGAACCCGGCCACGGACAGCAGGAGCGTGACGCGGACCACGGTGGCGACGGCGTCGGCGACCGGCGACCGGCCGGGCTCCAGCGGCCGCCGCAGCACCCGCCGCAACGGTCCGGGCACGACGACGAGCAGCCGGTCGGTCAGCCGGATCAGCCGGTCCACCCGCGCCTCCTCGCCCCGTGCGGCCCCCCGCACCGTATCGGCGGGTCCCGGCGGCGGCTGGAACGCGCGTTCGCCGGACAGCGGCGCCCCGCCCTGCGAGGCTGGGCGGACCGACCGAAAAGCGGGGGAAACCCGATGACCCGACCCTGGCGCACCGTCGCCGTCGCCGCGCTGGTGGCGCTCGCCGCCGCGCCCGCACCCGCGCAGGCGGCCACCCGCCGCACCGTGTCCGGCTGGCTGCCGTACTGGTCGCAGTCGAACAACCTCCAGCACTTCGCCGCCAACGCGGACCTCTTCCGCGCGGTGAGCCCGTTCTGGTACCGCGCGGACGGCAGCACGACGGTCTACGCGCAGCCGGGCGCGGAGGACGCGACGGTGCTCCGGACGGCGCGCTCGAAGGGCGTCCCGGTCGTCCCGACGGTGACCGAGTCGATGAACGCCAAGGACATGGCCGCCATCCTCGGCATGGCGAGCCGGCGCACCGCGCACGCCGACCGGCTGATCCGGATCGTCGACGTGCACGGCTTCGCCGGCATCGACCTGGACTACGAGCAGTTCGTCGTGACGACCGACCAGACGGTCGCCGCGACGAACAAGAGCGGCTTCTCCGCGCTGGTGAAGGAGCTCTGCGGCAAGCTGCGGGCGCGCGGCAAGCAGTGCGTCATCACCGTGCACGCCCGCACCGACGACGCCATGCAGGCGAGCTACCGGCCCACGCACGCGGTCGGCGTGTTCGACTTCGCCGTCATCGCGAGGTACGCCACGACGATGCGGATCATGACCTACGGCCAGCACTACCCGTCCGGCAAGACCGCCGGGCCGGTCGCCGGGCTGCCGTGGGTCGAGGCGGTCGCGAAGTACACCGTGAGCAAGGTCGGCTCGTACAGGTCGCGGGTCGAGCTCGGCGTCGCGCAGGTCGGCTACGACTGGCCGTCGACGGGCGTCAAGGCGACCACGTACACGTTCGCGCAGGCCGTCGCGAAGCTGCGCGCCGTCGGCTCGCCGCGCATGTGGTCCAGCACCGAGCAGGCGCCGTACTTCAACTACCGGTCCGCGGACGGCGTCGGGCACCGGGTCTGGTACGACGACGCGCAGTCGGGCGCGATCCGCGCGCGGCTGGCGTTGCGGTACGGCTTCGCGGGGACCGCGCTGTGGTACCCGGGCATCGAGGACCCGAACCTGTGGTCGCCGCTGCGGTCGATGTCGCAGGCCTGACCGGCCGCGGTGCCCCCGGCGGGAGTCGAACCCGCACCAGAGCCGATTTTAAGTCGGCCGCCTCTGCCGGTTGGGCTACGGGGGCGCGGCCCAGTGTCCCAGGCCGGACGCGCGAGAGCCCGGCGCCCCGGTCGTGCCGTACCGGGTGGCCGGGCTCCGCGAACGAACGTGGGGTGCGCCCGCCTGCCGAACGGTCGCGCGACGGCTGCCGAAGGCCGCCGCGCGCCGAGGCGCGCGCGGTCAGGACGTCAGCCCTGCGCCGGCGGGAGGCCGATGTTCACGCACTTCTCCCAGATCGGTGTGGGCAGGTCGACGCACTGCTCGCAGGACGGGAGGAATGTCTTGTCGCAGTAGGGCGACTCGGCGTGCGCGGTCGCGGGGACCGCGAGCGCCGCGACGGCCGCGGCGGAGAGAGCGAGCCGGAGGGCGATCTTCATGGTGGGGTCACCTCCTTCCGTCGTCGGCGGGGCGGAACGGGCGCCCGGGCGACGCGGGCGCCTCCGCGCGGTCGGGGGCACGCGCACGGGGAGCCGCCGACGGTACGGAGCGGACGTACCGGTGTAAAGCAGCCCTCAGCCGCGGGCCAGCTCCACCGCGCGGGCGAAGACGGCGTCGATCATCGGCTCGGTGAGCCGGCCGGTGAACGTGTTCTGCTGGCTCGGGTGGTAGCAGCCGAGCACGACCGGCGCCCCCTCCCCCAGCGGCACCTCGACCAGGTGCCCGAACGCCGCCCGCCGCGCCGGCACCGGGTACCCGGCGGCGCGCAGCGCGGGGAACGCCGCCGCCCAGGCGAAGCCGCCGAGCGCGACGACGACCCGCAGCGC
This sequence comes from Mycobacteriales bacterium, assembly GCA_035714365.1. GTDB lineage: Bacteria > Actinomycetota > Actinomycetes > BP-191 > BP-191 > BP-191. Next base: position 3,514 of record DASTMB010000007.1, read on the forward strand.
GGGCGCGAGCAGCTCGAGGTCGCGGACCAGCCACGGCCGGCAGGCGTCGCGTTCCTCCGGGGTGGGCTTGTTGGCGGGCGGCGCGCAGTGGACGGCGGCGCAGATGCGGGTGTCGACGAGCCGCTGTCCGTCGCCGGCGCGCACCGACGTCGGCTGCGTGGCGAGGCCGGCGCGGTACAGCGCGGCGTAGAGCCAGTCGCCGGAGCGGTCGCCGGTGAAGATGCGGCCGGTGCGGTTGCCGCCGTGCGCGGCGGGCGCGAGGCCGACGATCGCGACGCGCGCCCGCTCGCCGCCCCACGACGGGACGGGGCGGCCCCAGTAGACCTCGTCCGCGAACGACGCCCGCCGCTCGTCGGCGACGCGTTCCCGCCACTCGACCAGGCGGGGGCAGGCGCGGCAGACGGAGACGCGCGAGTCGAGGTGGCCGAGGCTGACCGCGGTCGGGGCGAGCCGCGCGACGTCGGCGGGCGTGTACGCGATCGGCGTGTGGCGGCTGGCCACCTCCGCCGGGTGCTCGGAGCCGGGCGGGACCGCCGCCATCAGGTGACGTCGCGCGTCGTGAAGACCGCGTAGAACGCCCCGAGCAGCAGCGCCACGTACCCGATCAGCGTCACCGCCGCGCGGCCGCCGCCGAGCGTCTGGCCGGTGGGCAGCTCGACGTGCTGGGCCATGAACGCCGACAGGTTGGCGGAGACGGCGTACGGGAACAGGCCGGGCCGCAGCCCGACGATGAGCTGCTCGATGATCGCGAAGTAGACGAACGCCGCGCCGAGGGCGGCGCCGGTGACCCGGGTCAGGCCGGCGACGGCGAAGCCGAGCAGCGACGTCACGGACACGAGGAACAGCCCGCGCAGCATGCGCAGCAGCACGGCGTTGTGGACGCTGCCGGTGAGCCCCTCGGTGGTGCCGCGGGTGGCGGCGACGAAGTACGTCAGTCCCCACACGACGACCTGGAGCGCGACCGTGAACGCCACGACGACGGCGACCAGCGCGACCGCCTTGGCGAGCAGCACCCGCCCGCGCCGCGGCTCCCAGAACAGCAGCGCCTGCATCGTGCCGTTGTGCCACTCGGCGCCGGAGTAGCTCGCGCCGAGGACGAAGCCCATGATCGCGCAGCCGACGGCGACGGCGGTCGCGGCGGCGGGCAGCGCGTCGCGCGCGTACAGCCGCGGATCGCTGAACGCGCCCGGCGGCAGCTCCGGCCGCGACACGGCGAAGATCCGGATCTCGACCAGCAGCACGATGCCGAGCAGGACGAGCGCGAGGATGCGGCCGAGCCGCCGCGACGTCAGCCGCAGCAGCTCCGCGCGGAGCAGCCGGGTCACGCCGCACCTCCGGTCAGCTCGAGGAACACGCTCTCCAGGTTCGCGTGCAACGGCGTCAGCTCCGACACGTAGAGCCGTTTCGCGGCGAGCGCCTTGGTGATGGCGGCGGCGTCGGCGACGTCGCGGACGAGCAGGTGGTCCTCGGCGCGGGCGACGGCGAGGCCGGCCGCGGCGAGCACCTCCTCGCCCTTCGCCAGGTCGGCGACGACGACGCGCACCTCGCCGGTCGCGCGGGTGGCGAGCACGTCGCGGACCGAGCCGGACGCGATGCGCCGGCCGGACACGAGGATGTCGACGGTGTCGCAGACCTGCTCGACCTCGCCGAGCAGGTGCGACGAGAGGAAGACGGTGACGCCGCGCGAGCCGAGCGCGCGGATCAGCTCGCGCACCTCGCGGATGCCGGCCGGGTCGAGGCCGTTGCTCGGCTCGTCCAGGATGAGCAGCCGCGGCCGCTTCATCAGCGCGGCGGCGATGCCGAGCCGCTGCCGCATGCCGAGCGAGTACCCCTTGACCCGGTCGTCGCCGCGGTCGGCGAGGCCGACGCGCTGCAACGCCTCCTCCACCCGCTCGTCCGGCAGCCCGGCCACGCGGGCGAGGATCTGGAGGTTCCGCCGCCCGGAGAACGCCGGGAAGAACAGCGGCGTCTCGACCAGCGCGCCGACCGAGTCGATGACCTCGGGCAGCGCCTCCGGCACCGGCCGGCCGAGCAGCCGGACCTCGCCCGCGTCCGGGCGGACCAGGCCGAGCAGCATCCGGATCGTCGTGGTCTTGCCGGAGCCGTTGGGGCCGAGGAAGCCGTGCACGCCGCCCTCGGCGACGGACAGGTCGAGACCGTCCACGGCGTTGCGCGGCGGGCGGCGGAACGGCCGGTAGGTCTTGCGCGCGCCGGCCAGCTCGATGACGGCGGTCACGGGAGCCGCGAGCGCAGCAGGGTCAGCGTGCGTTCCCACGCCAGCGCCGCCGCCTCGGGGTCGTACACGTCGGGGCGGGCGTCGTTGAAGAACGCGTGCTCGGTGCCGGGGTAGCCGTAGACGTCTACGGTGCCGCCGGCCGCCTCGATGGCGCGCTTGGCGGTCTGGATGCCCTCGGCCTCGGGGCCGCCGTCGCCCTCGGCGGTGTGCAGGGCGGCGGCCTTGCCGTCGTACGACGACCAGGTCGGGCTCATCCGCTCCCACGGCACGGCCGGGTAGAAGCCGACGGCGACGGCGATCTCCGGCGACAGCGTGGCGGACCAGAGCGCGAGGCTGCCGCCCATGCAGAAGCCGACCGCGCCGATGCGCTCGCCGCTGGTCTCGGCGCGGGAGACGAGGTAGGACGCCGCGCCGGCGATGTCCTTCGCGGCCCGGTCCATCGCCATGCCCATGAGCAGCTTGCCGGCCTCGTCCGGCTCGGTCGTGGTGGCGCCGTGGTACAGGTCGGGCGCCAGCGCGACGAACCCCTCGGCGGCGAACCGGTCGGCCACGTCGCGGACGTGCGGCACCAGGCCCCACCACTCCTGGATGACGATCACGCCGGGGCCGGAGCCCGAGCCCGGCAGCGCGAGGTACCCCTCCGCGCTGTCGCCGTTGCTCGCGAACGTCACCTGCTCGCCCATGCCGCTCCCCTCGCTGCCGACGTCCGACCGACCCTACTAGCGGAGAGCCACGGTGCGACCCACGTCCAGGTCGACCGGTCCGGTGACGCCGTGCACGCGCGCCCGGCCCTGCACCTGCCACACCGCCCACGCGCCGTTCGGCCGGCGGAACGGCCGCGGCACCCAGCGCGGGTCGCTCCGCCGCAGCGGGTACCGGCGGGCGAAGTCGTCGCCGACGTAGAGCAGCACCGGGCGGCCGGTGTGCGCGCGCAGCACCGTGACCAGGTCGTCGAGCTCGCGCCGGACCGCCTCCGCCGGCGGCCGGTCGTCGCAGTTGCCGGCCAGCTCCAGGTCGACCGCGGCGGGCAGCGCGGCCGGGTCGCGGGGCACCGTCGACACGTAGCGCGCGGCCTGCGCGGCGCCGGGCGAGCAGAGCGTGAAGAAGTGGTACGCGCCCCGCGCCAGCCCGGCGTCGCGAGCGCCGGCCCAGTTCTCCGCGAACCGCGCGTCGACGTGGTCCGCGCCCTCGGTCGCCTTCACGTACGCGAACGCCACGTGGTCGGCCGCGACCCGTGCCCACGCGACCCACCCCTGGTGCCGCGACACGTCCACGCCGTAGACCTCGCCGCGCCGCAGCGCCGGCCGGTACTCCGGCACCCACGCGAACCACGCGACGGCCGCGCCCGCCAGCACCGCCCCCGTGGTGACGAGGAGGCCCCGCCTCACGCACCCTCCGCGGCGCCGTACGCGATCCCATCGAGGATGTCCCGCTCGCTCGCCACGACCTCCGGCAGCGACCACCGCCGCATCAGCTCGCGCAGCACCAGCGCGCCCGCCGCGATGACGTCGACCCGTCCCGGGTGCATCACCGGCAACGCCGCCCGCTCGGCGCGGGTGGACCGCAGCAGCATGGCGGTGACGTCCTCGACCCGCTCCCGCGGCACCCGCGCCAGGTGGATCGCCGCCGGGTCGTACGCCGCCAGCCCGAGCGCCAGTGCGGTCACGGTCGTCACCGACCCGGCCAGACCGACGAACGTCCGCGCCCGCGCGACGTCCACGCGCTCGGCCACCACGTCGAACGCCGCCGCGACGTCGGCGACCGCCGCCGCGACCTCGGCGGGGGCGGGCGGGTCGGTGCGCAGGCGGCGTTCGGTCAGGCGGACGCAGCCGACGTCGACGCTCACGGCCGCCTCGACGGTCGCGTCGCCGAGCACGACCTCGGTGGACCCGCCGCCGATGTCGGTCACGACGTACGGGCCGGGCAGGCCGAGCCCGGCCGTCGCGCCGCGGAACGACAGCCGCGCCTCCTCGTCCCCCGACACCACCTCCGGCGGCACGCCGAGGATCGCGGTACAGCCGTCGACGAACTCCGCGGCGTTGGCGGCGTCGCGGGTGGCCGACGTCGCGACCATCCGCACCCGCGCCGCGTCGCGGCAGAGCGCGGCGTAGTCGCGCAGCGCGGCGAACGTGCGTTCCAGCGCGTCGGGCGCCAGCCGCCCGGTCTCGTCCACGCCCTGCCCGAGCCGGACGATCCGCATCTCGCGGTGCACGTCGGTCAGCGTGCCGCCGTCGACGTCGGCGACGAGCAGGCGGATCGAGTTGGTGCCGCAGTCGATCGCCGCGACGCGGGTCACACGCACCGCCCGCGCGCGCCCCAGTCCGGCAGCGCGTCGAGCGCCTCGCGGCCGAACGGGTTGGTGCCCGGCGCGGCCAGCTCGTGCGCGACGAGGACGTGCAGGCACTTCACCCGCTCCGGCATGCCGCCCGCGCTCGGCGCGCCGGGCAGCGCGCGGACGGCGTCGCGGCGGGCCAGGTAGTCGGCGTGGGCGGCCGCGTACGCGTCGGCGAGTGCCGGGTCCTCCGCGAGGCGTTGCGTCATGTCCGCCATGACGCCCTCGGCCTCGAGCCGGCCGACGGCGGACGCGGCGCGCGGGCAGGTCAGGTAGTACAGCGTGGGGAACGGCGTGCCGTCCTCGAGCACCGGCTCGGTCTCGACCACGTCCGGCAGGCCGCACGGGCACCGGTGCGCGACCGCGCGCAGCCCGCGCGGCGGCCGCCCGAGCTGCGCCGCGACGGCGGCGCGGTCGTCCTCCGGGATCACTTCGCGCGCTTCGGCGCCGGCGCCTTCCCGGCGCCCTCGACCGTCCCCCACAGCCGCGAGTACCACGGGCCGGTCGCCGCGACCGCCGCGCTGCCCGGCGTCCCCGGCTTCGCCGGGACCGGCGCGGGCGGGGGCGTCAGCAGGATGTACGGCACCTCGCCGGGCCGCACGAAGTGCAGCCGCTCCCGGGCGAGCTGCTCGACGTACGCCGGGTCCTGGAGCTGCCGCTTGCGCGCCTCCAGCGCGTCGACCCGCGCCTGCGCCTGCGTCTCCCTCGCCCGCAGCCGCGCCACCCGGCCGCGCTGGGCGACGTACTGCCGCAACGGCACCGTCAGCGCGAGCGCGAGCACGCAGAGCACCGCGCCGAGGACGGCCGCGCGCGTCGTGATCGCGGTCCGCCGCGCCTCCGGCGACCTCGGCCGTTTCGCCGCGGGCGTGCCGGTACCGGTGGTGCGCCGCCGCTGGTCCGGCCGGCGCGCGGCCGTCGCCCGCCGCGCCGTCCCGGCCGACCGGGAGGGCGCGCCGCCGGGCGAGCGCCGCGACCGCGCCACGCCTACGCCTTGACCTCGAACCGCGGGAACGCCGCGCGCCCCGCGTACCGCGCCGCGTCGTCCAGCTCCTCCTCGATGCGCAGGAGCTGGTTGTACTTCGCGACGCGCTCGGACCGCGCCGGCGCGCCGGTCTTGAGCTGGCCGCAGTCGAGCGCGACCGCGAGGTCGGCGATCGTCGTGTCCTCGGTCTCGCCGGAACGGTGGCTCATCATCGTGGTGTAGCCCGAACGGTGCGCCATCGCGACCGCGTCGAGTGTCTCGGTGAGCGTGCCGATCTGGTTGACCTTCACGAGCAGCGAGTTGGCGCACTTCTCGGTGATGCCACGCGCGAGCCGCGACGGGTTGGTGACGAACAGGTCGTCGCCCACGAGCTGGACGGTCGCGCCGAGCTCGTCGGTGACGCCGCGCCAGCCGGCCCAGTCCTCCTCGCTCATCGGGTCCTCGATCGAGACGATCGGGTAGTTGGCGACCAGCTCGGCGTAGTACGCCGCCATCTCGGTCGCGGTCTTGCGGCCGCCCTCGAAGACGTACGCGCCGTCCTCGAAGAACTCCGTCGCCGCGACGTCCAGCGCCAGCGCGACGTCCTGGCCGGGCACCAGGCCGGCCTTCTCGATCGCCTCGACGATGAGGTCGAGCGCCTCGCGGTTGTGCGGCAGGTCGGGCGCGAAGCCGCCCTCGTCGCCGATCGACGTGACCAGGCCGCGGGCCTTCAGCACGCCCTTGAGCGCGTGGTAGACCTCGACGCCCCAGCGCAGCGCCTCGCGGAACGTCGCCGCCCCCACCGGCGCGACCATGAACTCCTGGATGTCGACGTTGGTGTCGGCGTGCGCGCCGCCGTTGAGGATGTTGAGCATCGGCACCGGCAGCACGTGCGCGACAGGCCCGCCGACGTAGCGGAACAGCGGCAGCCCCGCCGACTCCGCCGCCGCCCTGGCGACGGCGAGCGACGTGCCGAGGATCGCGTTGGCGCCGAGGCGGCTCTTGTCGGGCGTGCCGTCGAGGTCGATCAGCGCCTGGTCGACCAGCCGCTGCTCCGTCGCCTCGAAGCCGAGCAGCGCGTCGCCGATCTCCTCGTCCACGGCCTTGACGGCGTTCTCGACGCCCTTGCCGCCGTAACGGTCGCCGCCGTCGCGCAGCTCCACCGCCTCGAACGCGCCCGTGCTCGCGCCGCTGGGCACGGCCGCGCGCGCGATCGTGCCGTCGTCGAGCGCGACCTCGACCTCGACAGTCGGGTTGCCGCGGGAGTCGAGGATCTCCCGCGCGGCCACGGCCTCGATGGACGCCACGAACGCACCTCTTCGCAAGTCGGGATCGGTGCGGCCCAGCCTACGGCAGCCGCCGCCGCACCCTCCGCAGGCGCGGCGCGCTCACTCGTCCGGCGGACCGCCCAGCCCGGCCGCGTCCCACACCTCGCGCCAGGCCGCCTCGTCCCACTCCGCGAGCGGCACGCCGGTCGACCGTGCCGTCTCCTCGGCGGCCTCGAAGCGTTCGCGGAACTCCCGCGCCACCCCGCGCAGCGCCGCCTCCGGGTCGACGTCGAGCGCCCGCGCCAGCGCGACGCAGGCGAACAGCAGCCGCCCGACCGCGGCCGCGCGCTCCTCGGGCGCGACGCGTTCGACGTCGGCCAGCGCGTCGTCGGCGTACGGCAGCAGCGCCGGCGGCAGCCCGGCCTTCACCGCGCGCTTCTGCAGCTTCGCGGCGAGCGCGGTCGCGGGCTGGCCGAGCGGCACGCCGTGCAGCACGCCGGCCGACTCGTCGCGCTCGCCCGCCTTGATGCGGTCCCAGTTGTGCGCGACCTCGTCGGCGCCGGACACCGCCACGTCGCCGAACACGTGCGGGTGCCGGCGCACCAGCTTCTCCACGATGCCAGCGGCGACGTCGTCGACGGTCCAGCCGGTGCCGTCCTCGCGCTCCTGCGCGACGCGCGAGTGGAACACCACCTGGAGCAGCACGTCGCCCAGCTCGTCGCGCAACGCCGCCAGGTCGCCGGTCTCGACCGCCTCCAGCGCCTCGTACGTCTCCTCCACGAGGTACGGCGCCAGCGTCTCGTGCGTCTGCTCCGCGTCCCACGGGCAGCCGCCCGGCGAGCGCAGCCGGTCCATCGTCGCGACCAGGTCGAGCAGCCGCGCGCCCGGCAGGTCGTACGAGCCGTACACGACCTCCAGCTCGACGCCGCCCTCGCGCGCGACCAGGTCGCCGAGCGCCCGCACGAACGCCGGGTCGCCGCCGCCGGAGGCCAGCCAGACGGCGGTGCGCCCGCCGCGCGCCCGCTCGCGGAACAGGTGCGCGAGCGCCGCCGCGGCCGGGTCGCCGCCGCCCATGAGGTACGACACGCGCTGCCCGGCCGGGCCGTCCTCCGGCCGCAGCACGGTCACCGTGACACCGGCCGCCTCGAGGAACGGCAGCTGCGGGTGCGCCGCGTCGGCGCAGCAGACGTCGCCGCCTCGCAGCTCCTCCCACGCCTGCCAGGACAGCAGGCCGGGCGCGACGCGGTGCGTGTTGGCGACGAGGACGAGCCGGTCCATCACGGGCCGGCGGTCGGCGCGCCGGTGCCGCCGGCCGGGGCGCCACCGGTCGGGGCACTGCCCGGCGGGGCGCCACCGGGCGCGCCGCCGGGGGCGCTACCGGGCAGCACGCCGCCGCCCTGCCCGTCGCCCGGGCTCGGCGCGGGCGACGACAGGTCGTCGCCCGCGGTCGCGGTGACCTCGCCGGTCTGCGGGTTCCAGGTGCCGAAGCGCGGGTTGACCTTCACGCCGAGCTCGTGGGAGAGGTCCTGGAGGTACTTGCCGAGCTTCTCGTCGCGGGCCTGGCCGATGACCGCGCGGCGCAGGTCCTCGCGCGCCGCCTCGAACGACGTCGTCGTCCGCTCGATCACCTTGACGATCTCGAAGCCGGACGCCGCCTTGACCGGCCCGACGATCGAGCCGGACGACGTGCCCGCGAAGATCTTCTTCTCGAACGACGCCTCGAACTTGCCGTCGCCGTTGCCGATCCGGCCGAGGTCGCCGCCCTCGGCGTTGGTGTTGACGTCGAGCGAGTACGTCTTCGCCAGCGCGGCGAAGTCGGCGCCGGGTGCCTTCGCCTCGGCCGCGACCTTCGCCGCGGTCTTCGCGTCCTTCACGACGATGTGCGCGATGTGCGCGGTGTCGAGCTGCGGCAGCGCCTGCCGGTACGCCGCCTTGAGCTGCGCGTCGGTCACCTCGACGTCCTCGACCAGCTTGTCGGCGACGGCGTCGCGCAGCACCAGCTCGCGCGTCGCCTCGCGCAGGTCGGAGGGCGCGATGCCGCCCTGGTTGGCGACCTGCGTCTCGAACTGCTCGCGGCCGCCCGCCGAGTCGTAGAACTTCTTGAGCTGCGCGTCGACCTGCGCCTCGGTGATGGTCACCTTGAGCCGCCGCGCGGCGGTCTCGACCAGCCGGCCCTCGATGAGGCGGTTCAGCCACTGCCGCTGGAACTCGTCCTTCGGGTGCGACTGCGCGTAGGTCTTGTTCTCGTAGCCGCGGCCGACGCGGTCGGCCAGCTCGCTCGTGGCGATGCGGCTGTCGCCGACGCGGGCGGCGACGCCGACGCCGGTGCCGGCGCAGCCCGTCAGCAGCAGCGCGGCGAGGACGAGCGGGACGGACCTGCGGATCACGTTGTGGCCCCTTCGAGGACGACGTCGAGCAGCTCGGTGCACCAGTCGAGGAGAGCAGTGTCCCGTACGTCCGGCTTCGGCACTAAGACGGTGCGCACGGCCTGCTTCACGATCGCCCCCTTGTAGAGGCGTTGCAGCCGCAGCGTCTGGCTCTCGCGCAGCTCGAACGGCGCGAGCCGGACGGCGCTGCCCTGCACCGACACCTCGGTGATGCCGAGCGCGCGGGCCTTGTTGCGGAACGCCGCGACCGCCATGAGGTTCTCCACCTGCGCGGGCAGCGGGCCGTACCGGTCGGCCAGCTCCTCCCGCACCTGCGCGAGCGCGTCGGCGTCGTGCGCCGCCGCGATCCGGCCGTACGCCTGGATGCGCAGCCGCTCCTCCGGGACGTACGAGTGCGGCAGGGCGGCGTCGACGGGGAGGTTGACCTTGACCTCGGCCTCCTCGGCCTTCGCCTCCCCCTTGAACTCCGCGACCGCCTCGCCGACGAGCCGCACGTAGAGGTCGAAGCCGACGGCCGCGATGTGGCCGCTCTGCTCGCCGCCGAGGAGGTTGCCCGCGCCGCGGATCTCCAGGTCCTTCAGCGCGACGGCCATGCCGGCGCCGAGCTCGGCGTTCTGCGCGATCGTCTGCAGCCGGTCGTACGCCAGCTCGGTCAGCGGCTTCTCCGGCGGGGAGAGGAAGTACGCGTACGCGCGCTCGCGGCCGCGGCCGACCCGGCCGCGGAGCTGGTGGAGCTGGGACAGGCCGAGCGCGTCGGCGCGCTCCACGATCAGCGTGTTGGCGTTGGCGATGTCCAGGCCGCTCTCCACGATCGTCGTGCAGACGAGCACGTCGAACCGCTTCTCCCAGAAGTCGACCATGACGCGTTCCAGCGCGTCCTCGTTCATCTGGCCGTGCGCGGTCTGCACCCGCGCCTCCGGCACCAGCTCGCGCAGCCGCTGCCCGGCCTTCTCGATCGAGTCGACCCGGTTGTGCACGAAGAACACCTGACCCTCGCGCAGCAGCTCGCGGCGGATCGCCGCGCCGATCTGCTTCTCGTCGTACGGCCCGACGAACGTCAGCACCGGGTGCCGCTCCTCCGGCGGGGTGTCGATGGTCGACAGCTCGCGGATGCCGGTGATGGACATCTCCAGCGTGCGCGGGATCGGCGTCGCGCTCATCGTCAGCACGTCGACGCTGGTGCGCAGCCGCTTCAGGTACTCCTTGTGCTCGACGCCGAACCGCTGCTCCTCGTCCACGACGACCAGCCCGAGGTCCTTGAACTTCGTGTTGGCCGACAGCAGCCGGTGGGTGCCGATGACGACGTCGACGGTGCCCTCGGCGACGCCGGCCAGGATCGCGTCCTGCTCCTTCTGCGTGTTGAACCGCGACACGCCCTTCACCGTCACCGGGAACTGCGCGAACCGCTCGGCGAACGTCTGGAAGTGCTGCTGCGCGAGCAGCGTCGTCGGCACCAGCACGGCGACCTGCTTGCCGTCCATGACCGCCTTGAACGCCGCCCGCACGGCGATCTCCGTCTTGCCGTAGCCGACGTCGCCGCAGATGACGCGGTCCATCGGCACCGGCGACTCCATGTCCGCCTTGACCTCGTTGATGGCGGCGAGCTGGTCCGGCGTCTCGTGGTACGGGAACGCGTCCTCCAGCTCGCGCTGCCACGGCGTGTCCGGGCCGTACTGGTGGCCGGGGCTGGCCATCCGCGCGCTGTAGAGGCGGATCAGCTCGGCGGCGATCTCGCGCACCGCCTTGCGGGCGCGGCCCTTCGCCTTGGCCCAGTCGGAGCCGCCGATGCGGTGCAGCGTCGGCGCCTCGCCGCCGACGTAGCGCGTGACCAGGTCGAGCGAGTCGGTCGGCACGCGGAGCTGGTCGCCCTTCGCGTACTCGAGCACGAGGTACTCGCGCTCGCCGCCGTTGACCGTGCGCTTCTCCATCTGCACGTAGCGGCCGACGCCGTGCTGCTCGTGCACGACGTAGTCGCCGGGCTTGAGCGTCAGCAGGTCGACGGCGTTGCGCCGCCGTGACGGCATCCGGCGCATGTCCTTCGTCGCGCTGCGCTGCCCGGCGAAGTCGGTCTCGGTGACGACCGCGAGCCGCAGCCCCGGCGCGACGAAGCCGTGCTCGAACACGGCGTTGCTCACCGTGATCCCGGGCTCCGGCTCGGCGTCGAGGTCCGGCTCGGCGCGCACGCCCAGGTCGTGCTCGCGCAGCACCTCGGCGAGGCGTTCGGCCGGGCCGTGGCCCTCGGTCACGAACACCACGCGCCAGCCGTCGCGCGCCCAGTCGCGGGCGTCGGCGACGAGCTTCTCCATGTCGCCGACGTACGGCTCGTGCGCGCGGGCGTCCACGACGTACGGGTCGTCCTCGTCCGCCGCGAACGGCGACAGCGTCCACCACGGGATGCCCTGCGCGACCGCCGTGTCGCGCACGTCGGCGACCTCGCGGTACGCCGCCGCGCCGAGGTCGACCGGCGCCGTCCCGCCGCCCGCCGCGGCCGCCCACGACGCCTCGAGGAACTCCTCGCTCGTCCGGGTCAGCTCCTCCGCGCGGGTGCGGACGCGCTCCGGGTCGCAGACGAGCACGTGCGCGCCGGCCGGCAGCTCCTCCACGAGCAGCACCAGGTCGTCGACCAGCACCGGCGCCAGCGCCTCCATGCCCTCGACCGGCGTGCCGTCGGCGAGCTTGTCGAGCATCTCGACCAGCTCCGGGTGGTCGGTGGCGAGCTTCGCGGCGCGGGCGCGCACCTCGTCGGTCAGCAGCAGCTCGCGGCACGGCGGCGCCCACAGCCGCTCCGCCGGCTCCAGGCTGCGTTGCGTGCCGGCGGCGAAGTAGCGGACGTCCTCGACCTCGTCGCCCCACAGCTCGACCCGGACCGGGTGCTCCTCCGTCGGCGGGAACACGTCGAGGATGCCGCCGCGCACCGCGAACTCGCCGCGCTTCTCCACCAGGTCGACGCGGGCGTAGCAGTAGCCGACGAGGCGTTCGACCATCTCGTCCAGCTCGACGGTCGCGCCCTTCGCGAGCGTCAGCGGCGGCAGGTCACCGAGCCCCTTCACCTGCGGCTGCAGCACGCTGCGCACCGGGGCGACGACGACGCGCAACGGCCCGTCCTCGTCGGCGTGCGCCAGCCGGCGCAGCACCGCGATGCGGCGACCGACGGTGTCGGCGCGGGGCGAGAGGCGTTCGTGCGGCAACGTCTCCCACGCCGGGTACTCCGCGACGCTGTCCGGCGGCAGCAGGCAGCGCAGCGCCGCCGTCAGGTCCTCCGCCTCCCGGCCGGTCGCGGTCACCGCGAGCACGAGGCGTTGCGTCCGCCGCGCCAGCGCGGCGATCGCGAACGGCCGCAGCGGCGCCGGCGCGGTCAGCCCCACCTCGGCGTCGCCGGCGCGGTCGGCGGCGCGGGCGAGGGCGGGCTCGCGCGCGAGCAGCTCGGCGAGTCCGGGAACGGCCACGGTGTCCTCTCACGACGAACGACCCCGCACGGCCGTTGCCGGGGGGTTCGCCGTCCAGCCTAACCCGGGGTCAGGCGACCGTGCCGCGCACGGCCCAGGCCCGGGCGGTGAGGCGGATGCTGCCGTCCGGCTCGGCCGGCAACGCCGCCCGCAGCGCCTCGCGCAGCCGGGCGCGCGCGGCGGGGTCGAGGGAGGCGACGTAGCGCGGCGCCGGGCCGACGTCGCCGAGGAACGGCTCCCAGTAGTCGGCGAAGTCGCGGAACGTCGTCGGCACCGTCACGTCGTCGACGACCAGGCCGTCCAGCCCGGCGAACAGCGCCCGCAGCGGCTCCGGCCGGCAGAGCGGGTACGCCGGCCCCTCGTCCAGCGCGCGCGACGCCGGGTCCAGCTCGTACGCCACGTCCCAGAACCGCCGGATGAGCTGCATCCCCTCGGCCAGGTCCCACACGTAGGCCGCGACCGTGCCGCCGGGCGGACCACCCGCCGCAGCTCGGCCGCCGCGCGCGCCGGGTCGGGCACGAAGTTGATCGCGAGCCCCGACACCGCCGCGTCGAACGCCGCGTCCGGCAGCGGCAGCGCCCGCGCGTCGCCGACCGCGAACCGCGCGCCCGGCACCGCCGCGACGGCCGTCGCCACGAACGACGGCGACGGGTCGACGCCGAGCACCAGCGCGGGTGCCCCGCGGTCCAACACCGTCGCGGTCAGCGCGCCGGTGCCGCAGCCGACGTCGACCCAGCGCCCGCCCGGCGCCACGCCGAGCCGGTCCACGAACGCCGCCGCGACCGCGCGGCTCCACCGCCCGATGTACCGCTCGTACGCGTCCCCGCCGGCCCAGAGCGTCACGCGACCGGCCCCCGCGTCATCAGCCAGTAGGTCAGCCCGGCGACCGGCGCCGTGCACTCCGCGCGCACCGCGAAGCCGAGCCGCTCGTAGAAGCGGACGTTGCGCTCGACGAACGTCTCCAGCACGCAGGTCTCCCCCGCCGCCTCGGCCCGCGCCAGCACCGGCGCGACCAGCGCCGAGCCGACCCCGCGGCCCTGGTGCTCCGGCTCGACCGCGAGGAACGCGAGGTACCAGTGCGGCGGCAGGCCGAGCGAGCGCCGCTGCTCGTAGGCGTGCGCGCCGACCGCGTCGAACGCCTCCGCCACCGCGGTGCCGACCGCCGCCACCAGCCGGGCGCGCTGCTCCCCCGGCGGCCCGCCCGCCGGCAGGTCGCGGCCCGGCGCGACCCAGCAGGCGACGCCGGCCAGGTCGCCGGTGCGCCACGCCTCGCCGCCGAGCGCGTACCGGCGGACCAGCCCGCTGAGGTGCCCGGTCATCAGCCGCTCCCTGGCCTCCTCCGTGGGCAGCAGGTGGACCAGCAACGGGTCGTGGACGAACGCGCGCGCGATCACCCCGGCGGCCGCGGCGGCATCCTCGGGCGCGAGCGGGACGACGTTCAGCGCGGCACCTCGTCCGCGTGGAACCGGTTCTGCGCGGCCGCCAGCCCCTCCGCCAGCAGCGCCTCGATCGCGTCGGCCGCGCGGTCGAGCTGGAACGGCAGCTCGCGGCGTTCGACCGTCGAGAAGTCGGTCAGCACGAAGTCGGCCGGGTCCTGCCGGCCCGGCGGGCGGCCGATGCCGAAGCGCAGCCGGTGGTACTCGCGGCTGCCGATCGACTTGGTGATCGACTTCAGGCCGTTGTGGCCGTTGTCGCCGCCGCCGAGCTTGAGCCGCAGCGCCGCGAACGGGATGTCCAGCTCGTCGTGCACGACGACGATGTCCGCGGGCGGCACCTTGAAGAAGTCGCGCAGCGACGCCACCGGGCCGCCGGACTCGTTCATGTACGACTTCGGCTTCGCGAGCACGACCCGCCGCTCGCCGAGCCGCGCCTCGATGACGTCCGCCCGGCCGCGGTGCGCCTTGAACGACCCGCCCACGCGCCGCGCGAGCTCGTCGAGCACCAGGAAGCCGACGTTGTGCCGGTTGCCGGCGTAGCGCGGCCCCGGGTTGCCGAGCCCGACGACGAGCGCCGGCCCCTCGGCCACCTGCTACTCGCCGGCCGGGGTCTCGCCCTCGGCCGGCTCGCCGGTGCCGGCGGAGGTGTCCGCCTCCTGCGCCTCGTCCACGGCCTCGGTGACCTCGGCCTCCTCGGGCGCCGCGCCCACGACGTGGACGACGATCGCCTCCGGGTCGCTGAGCAGCGTGACGCCCTCGGGCAGCGCGACGTCGGCCGCGGTGATGCCGTGGCCGCCGATCTCGTCCAGCCCGGAGATGTCGACCTCGAACTGCGTGGGGATGTGCGTCGCCTCGGCCTCGACGTGGAGGAACGTCGCCTGCTGGTCCAGCGCGCCGCCCGCCTTCGCCGCGGGGGCCTCGCCGGTGAGCACGATCGGGACGTCGACGGCCACCTTCTCGCCGCTGCGGACGAGCAGCAGGTCGACGTGCGTCAGGTCGCCGCGCAGCGGGTCGCGCTGCACCTGGCGGGGCAGTGCCAGCTCGCGGCCGTCGGGCAGGTCCAGCGAGAGGAGGACGTTGGCGCCGCCCTCGCCCTTGAACGCGTGCATCAGCTCGCGGGCGGGCAGCGCGATGTGCCGCACGTCGGCGCCGTGGCCGTAGAGGACGGCGGGGACCTTGCCGGCCCGGCGGGTGCGGCGCGCGCCACCCTTGCCGAACTCGGTGCGCGGCTCGGCGGCGATGCGGACCTCGGACACGACTGCTCCTTGCGACGGCTTCTGCGGGTAGGGCGGCGCGGAGGATCAGGCTGCGCCCAAGGAGCGGAGTCTAGCCGCGAGCGGGCGGCGCACGAAACCGAACGCCGCGGACAGGAGGGTCGCGACGGCCCGGCGTCGAAGCCGGGGGCGACGCAGGGAGGTCGCCACCATGGTCCGTACGCGCGTGCTCGCGCTGCTCGCCACGCTCGCCGCCGCCGCCTCGGCGCTGCCCGCCGGGGCCGCCGCGCCGTTGCCGGCGCCGTCGGCGTACGGCGTGGCCAAGGGGTTCCAGCTCGTCGGCCACACCAACCTCGGCAAGCGCGGCATGAACTCCCCCATCGCCGTCGCCGGCTCCTGCGTCTACGTCGGCGACCGGTCGGACAAGAACGGCATCGCGATCGTCTCGGTGAAGGACCCGCGCCGCCCCGTGCAGGTCGGCACCATCCCCAAGGTCACCGGCGCCACCCAGCGCGAGCTCCGCGCCGACGCCGGCCTCGGCATCCTCGTCGTCATGTCGTACTCCACCTCGACCGGTGGCCCCGTCAACACGCTCAAGACGTACGACATCTCCAACTGCGCCAAGCCCACGCTGCTGTCGACCGTCGACTTCCTGCGCCGCTCGCCGCACGAGTTCTTCCTCTGGAAGGACCCCAAGCACCCGGGCCGCGCGCTCGCGTACGTGACGTTCACGATCTTCTCGCCGGACCTCGAGGTGTACGACCTCAGCGACCCGCGCAACCCCACCCTCGCCGCCGTCTACGACCTCGGCGTCGACTCCGCGAAGCCGTTCGGCGCGTTCGACTCCTCCGGCGGGTACCTGCACTCGCTGTCGGTCAGCGACGACGGCACCAGGGCGTACCTGGGCACCTGGGACTGGGGCCTCTACGTCGCCGACACCTCCTCGCTCGCCGCCGGCTCCCCCGGCGCGATCGTCCCGCTCGGCGCGCCGCTGTCGTACGCGGGCAACGTCCACGGCGGCGTCAAGGTCCCCGGCAAGCCGTACGCCGTCCTCGTGCAGGAGGGGTACGCCGGCGTCTACCCGCCCACCACCGACTCCGGCTGCCCGTTCGGCTGGCTGCGCATGGCCGACCTCTCCAACGAGGCCCTGCCGACGCTCACCGGCGGCGAGTTCAAGCTCCGCGAGAACGACTGCGACCGGTCCAAGTCGCTCAACGGCACGTTCACCTCGCACAACCAGACCGTCTTCCCGGACGTCGCGCTCGCGCCCTGGTACGGCGGCGGCCTGCGCGCCGTCGACATCTCGAACCCGAAGGCGCCCGTCGAGGCGGGCGCGTTCGTGCCCAGGCCGGAGTTCGAGCCGTACGCCCGCGACACCCGCCTGTACTTCAGCAACGCGGACCGCTGGATCGGCGCGATGTGGTCCTACCCGGTCGTGCAGAACGGCCTGATCTACGTCGTCGACATCGACCTCGGCCTCTACGTGCTGCGCTACACCGGCAAGCACGCGAAGGAGGTCTCGCAGGCGGCGTTCGTGGAGGGCAACTCCGCGCCGTCGCGGTTCACGAAGAAGGCGCCGGTGATCAAGGGGCCGAAGCACACGCCCGGCAGGCCCGGCTACGTCCTCGACCGCTTCGCCAACGCCCCGCTCCCGAAGGCGTTGAAGCCCTACGGCTTCCTCTGCACGTTGTAGCCGCCGCTTCCGGGAAGCGAATCCCGCACGGAGAGAGCGCGGAACGCTTCCCGAACGCCTTACGGCGGCGCTAGTTGGTCCCGTCGAAGAGGCCGGAGACGGTCGAGTCGTCGAAGACGGCGCGGATCGCGGCGGCGAGGATCGGCGCGATCGAGAGCACCGTGAGCTTGTCGAACTGCTTGTCCGGCGTCATCGGCAGCGTGTTCGTGACGATGACCTCGCTGATGCGGCTGTTCTTCAGCCGGTCGACCGCCTCGCCGCTGAAGATGCCGTGCGTCGCCGCGACGACCACCTCGGCGGCGCCCTGGTCGAACAGGGCGTCGGCGGCCTTCACGATCGTGCCGCCGGTGTCGATCATGTCGTCGACCAGCACGCAGGTGCGGCCCTCGACCTGGCCGACGACGCTGAACACCTTGGCCTGGTTGGCGACGCGCGGGTCGCGGCGCTTGTGGATGATCGCCAGCGGCGTGCCGAGCCGGTCGGTGTACTTCTCCGCGACGCGGACGCGGCCGGCGTCGGGCGAGACCATCGTGACGTTGGCGACGTCGTGCCGCTCGGCGATGTGGTCGGCGAGCAGCGGCAGCGCGGTGAGGTGGTCGAGCGGGGCGTCGAGGAAGCCCTGGATCTGCGCGGTGTGCAGGTCGATCGCGATGATCCGGTTGGCGCCGGCGGCGCGGAACAGGTCGGCCATCAGCTTCGCCGAGATCGGCTCGCGGGCCAGCGTCTTCTTGTCCTGCCGCGAGTACGGGTAGAACGGCGCCACCACGGTGATGCGCTTGGCGCTGGCGCGCTTGAGCGCGTCGCACATGATGAGCTGCTCCATCACCCACGTGTTGATGTGGGTGGTGTGGCTCTGGATGACGAACGCGTCGGACCCGCGCACCGACTCCTCGAACCGGCAGTACGTCTCGCCGTTGGCGAAGTCGTAGAGCACGACGGGCGACGTCGCGCAGCCGAGGTGCGTCGCCACCTCGTCCGCGAGCTCGGGGTACGCGCGCCCCGAGAACAGCATCAACGTCTTGTGGCCGACGATGTCGAGGCCCGTCACTGGTCCGCTCCCTCTCCGTGGGTCGCCGCGCCGCGCCGGCGCGCGACCCAGCCTTCGACGTTGCGCTGGTACGCCCGGCCGACGCCGAGCGCGCCGGGCGGCACGTCCTTGGTGATGACCGAGCCGGCGGCGGTGTAGGCGCCGTCACCCACCTCCACCGGCGCGACCAGCATGGTGTCGCTGCCGATCCGGACGTCGTCCCCGATGACGGTCCGGTGCTTGGCGACGCCGTCGTAGTTGACGACGACGGTGGCGGCGCCGATGTTCGTGCGCTCGCCGATGGTGGCGTCGCCGACGTACGACAGGTGCGGGACCTTCGAGTCGGCGCCGACGGTGCTGCCCTTCACCTCGACGTAGGTGCCGACCTTCGCGCGCTCGCGCAGCACGGCGCCGGGGCGCAGGTAGGCGAACGGCCCGACCTTCGCGTCCGGCCCGACGACCGCGTCGACGGCCTCGACGTGCGGCCCGACGACGGCGCCGGTCGCGACGGTCGTCGTGCCGCGCAGCCGGGTGAACGGCTCGATCGTCGCGTCGCGCTCGACCGTCACCGTCGCGTCGACCCAGGTGGTGGACGGGTCGACGACGGTGACGCCGGAGAGCATCAGGTCGCGCAGCACGCGGTCGCGCAGCGAAGCGCCCGCCTCGGCGAGCTGCGCGCGGTCGTTGACGCCCATCACCTCGGTGGCGCCGGTGACGACGGCGGCGCCGCCGCCGAGCAGCGCGACGACGTCGGTGAGGTACTCCTCGCCCTGCGCGTTGTCGGTGGACAGCTTGCCGAGCGCGTCGCGCAGCGCGCGGGCGTCGAACACGTAGACGCCGGCGTTGATCTCGTCCACCGCCCGCTGCTCCGGCGTCGCGTCGCGCTCCTCGACCACGCCGGTGACGCGGCCGGCAGCGTCGCGCAGCACCCGGCCGTAGCCGGTGGGCTCGGGGACCCGCGCGGTGAGCATCGCCAGGTCGCCGTCGCCCGCGTCGAGCAGCCGCCGCAACGTCTCCGTGGTCACCAGCGGCATGTCGCCGTAGAGGACGAGCACCCGGCCGTCGAACGGCGCCACCGCCTCGAGCGCGAGCCGAACGGCGTGCCCGGTGCCGCGCTGCTCCTCCTGCACGACCGGCGTCGCGCCCTCCGGCAGCGCGGCGGTGACGGCGTCGCGGCCGTGGCCGACGACGACGAGGAGGCGTTCCGGCGCGAGCGGCGTGACGGCGGCGAGCACGTGCCCGAGCAGGGAGCGCCCGCAGACCTCGTGAAGGACCTTCGGCGTCGCCGAGCGCATCCGGGTGCCCTCGCCGGCGGCGAGCACGACGACCGCTGCGGGCGCGGCGGTCGGCGGCACGAGGCTCCTCGCGTTCGGTGGGAAGGGCCTCAGTCTACCGGGCGCGCGCGCCGCCTCCGCACCACCAGCAGCGCGGCCGCGCCGACGCCCGCGGCGCCGCCCACGCCCGCGCCGATCGGCAGCAACGGCAGCGACGACGGGTGCTCCTCGAACCCGACCACCGCCGCGGTCGCGTCCGGGGTGGGCGGCTCCGTCGTGGGAGCGACGGTCGCGGGGGCCGTCGTGGCCGGCGGCGTGGTCGGGGCCGGCGCCGTCGTGGCGGGCGGCGTGGTCGGCCCCGGGGCGGCCGACCACGGCGGGCGCGTGGCCGGCGGGGTCGTCGGCGGCGGCGCGGGCGCGGCGACGGTGACCGTCGCCGCGAGCGTGCGGCGCTCGTCGTTCGCCTGGCCCTGCGCGGCCAGCCGGTACGTGCCGGGCTCGGTCGACGCGGGGATCGTGACGAGGCCGGTGTAGTCGTTCGTCCTCGGGTGGACCGGCAGCTCGCCGATCCACCGCTCCCCGAGGTACACGCCCGCCGGCCAGGTCGCCATCCCCGGCGCGGTGAGGCGGACGGTGGCGCCCGGCGCGACGCTGGTGTCGGAGACCGTCAGCGGCCCGTCCACGCGGGTGATCTCGGGCAGCACCACCACCTCGACGCGCGGGTACTGGTTGTGCTGGGGCGCGTCGTAGCACTGCGCCTCGATCGTGTAGCGCCCGCCCGGGAGCCAGGTGGGGATGACGTGCACGCCCTCCCACCGGCCGTCGTCGCCGGTGTCGGGCGACTCGTCCAGGTGCTTGCGGTGCCGGTTGACGAGGTCGGCGTCGTAGCCGGCGCCGAGGCCGGTGAACGGGCAGCCGGTGCCGCGGATCACCAGCCGGTCGCCGTGGCGCAGCGTCCGCGCGCTCACCGACAACGGCGGCTTCGTCTCGGCCCGCGCGGCGCCCGGCAGCGCGAGCACGACACCCGCCGCGAGGACCGCTGCCCGTCTCATCCCTCGACGGTACGTGTCAGAACCGCTCCGGGGGGAGGAATCGAACCTCCGTCGTACTCAGATCCAAAATCTGATCGCCCCTGCCAACAGAGCAACCCCGGACCGAACGCACCCGATGGTAGCCCCGGCTCGACAGGTTACGGTTGCGTAGGTTACGGTGGCGTAGCCGACCCCGACCCGAAGGCCGCCCATGACGCTTCTCGCCGACCGCCCCACCACCCCCCAGATCGCCACCGAGCCGAAGCGCTCGTGGGAGCAGACCGCGTTGGTCATCTTCGTGGTCGTGCCGTTCGTGGCGGTGCTCGCCAGCGGCTTCCTGCTCTGGGGGCACGGCATCGGGCTGGTCGACGTGCTGGTCGCGGTGACGATGCTGGAGATCGCCGGGCACGGCGTCACCGTCGGCTTCCACCGCTACTTCACGCACGGGGCGTTCAAGGCCAACCGGCCGCTGCGCATCGCGCTCGCCGTCGCCGGCTCGCTCGCGATCGAGGGCCCGGTGATCCGCTGGGTCGCCGACCACCGCCGCCACCACGCGTTCAGCGACCGCCCCGGCGACCCGCACTCGCCGCACGAGTACGGCGGCGAGGGCGTCCTCGCGATGCTCAAGGGGCTGTGGCACGCGCACATCGGCTGGCTGTTCGACCCGGAGCAGACGTCGCTGGAGAAGTACGCGCCGGACCTGCTCGCCGACGACGACATCCGCCGCGTGCACGACGCGTTCCCGTACCTCGTCGCGGTGTCGCTGATCCTCCCCGCCGTCGCGGGCGGGCTGCTCACCTGGTCGTTCACCGGTGCGCTCACGGCGTTCTTCTGGGGCAGCCTGGTGCGGGTCTTCGTGCTGCACCACGTGACGTGGAGCATCAACTCGCTCTGCCACACGTTCGGCAACCGGCCGTTCAGGACCCGCGACAAGAGCACCAACTTCTGGCCGCTCGCCGTCATCTCGATGGGCGAGTCCTGGCACAACCTGCACCACGCGGACCCCACCGCCGCGCGGCACGGCGTCGACCGGTTCCAGGTCGACAGCAGCGCCCGGCTGATCTGGGTGTTCGAGAAGGCCGGCTGGGCGCACGACGTCCGCTGGCCGACGCGCGACCGCCTCGACAAGGCGCGCGCGTGAGACAGTCCCCCGCGTGACCGACGAGGCAAGACCCCGGGTACGGATGACCGGGCAGCAACGCCGGGCCCAGCTGCTGGACGTGTCGCGCGCGCTGTTCGCGGAACGCGGCTTCGAGGCGACCTCCATCGAGGAGATCGCCCACCGCGCCGGCGTGTCGAAGCCGATCGTCTACGAGCACTTCGGCAGCAAGGAAGGCATCTACGAGGTCGTCAAGGACCGCGAGGTGCAGCGGCTCATCGCGCAGATCACCGACTCCCTCGTCGGCGACCACCCGCGCATCCTGCTGGAGCAGGCCGCGACCGCGCTGCTCACCTACATCGAGACGCAGACCGACGGCTTCCGCATCCTCATCCGCGAGTCGCCGGTCGCCGCGACGACGGGCGTGTTCGCCAGCGTCATCGGCGACATCGCCGTGCAGGTCGAGTACATCCTCGCCGGGCAGTTCAAGGCCCGCGGCTACAACACGAGGCTCGCGCCGCTCTACTCGCACGCGCTCGTCGGCATGGTCGCGCTGGTCGGCCAGTGGTGGCTGGACGCGCGCAAGCCGTCCCGCGACGACGTCGCCGCGCACCTGGTCAACCTCGCCTGGAACGGCCTCGGCAACCTCGAGCCGAAGCCCGCGCTGCGGTCGCGGAAGCCGTAGTCCCCGGGGTCGCCGCTCAGACCTCCTCGGAGAGCAGCAGCCACTCCTCCTCGGCGGCGGCCTTGCGCGCCTGGACGTCGCGGAGCTCGGCGTCGAGGGACGCGACGGCCGCGTAGTCGGTGGCGTTCGCGGCGAGCGCGTCGTGCAGCCGCGCCTCGTCGCGCTCCAGGCGCTCGACCAGCCGTTCCAGCCGGGTCAGCTCCTTCTTGGCGGCCCGGGTGTCCCCCGACCTCTCGCGCTTCGCGGTCGCGGGCTCGTCGGCGGCGGCGACGCGCGCGAGGTACTCGTCCACGCCGCCGGGCAGGTCGCGCAGCGCGCCGTCGCCGAACAGCGCCATGACCCGGTCGCAGGTGCGCTCCAGGAAGTACCGGTCGTGCGAGACGACGACGAGCGTCCCCGGCCAGCCGTCCAGCAGGTCCTCGACGGCGCTCAACGTCTCGATGTCGAGGTCGTTCGTCGGCTCGTCCAGCAGCAGCAGGTTCGGCTCGGTCATCAGCAGCCGCAGCAGCTGGAGGCGGCGGCGCTCCCCGCCGGAGAGGTCCTCGACCGGCGTCCACTGCCGGCCGGCGTCGAAGAGGAACCGTTCGAGGAGCTGCGACGCGGACATGGACCGGCCGTTGCCGAGGTCGACGTGCCGCGCGACCTCCTCGACCGCCTCCAGCACCCGCCGCCCGGCGGGCAGGCCGCGCACCTCCTGGTCGAGGTACGCCGTCCGCACCGTCTGCCCGCGCACGACCCGCCCGGACGCGGGCGGGAGGTCGCCGGCGAGCGCGCGGAGCAGCGTGGTCTTGCCGGAGCCGTTGACGCCGACGACACCGACCCGGTCGCCGGGGCCGAGGTGCCAGGTGAGCCGGCGCAGCAGCACGTTCGGGCCGGCCGCGACGTCGGCGTCCTCGACGTCGACCACGGTCTTGCCGAGCCGCGCGGTCGCGAAGCGGACCAGGTCGGCGGTGTCGCGCGCGGGCGGCTCGTCGGCGATGAGCGCGTTCGCCGCCTCGATCCGGAAGCGAGGCTTGCTGGTCCGCGCGGGCGGGCCGCGGCGCAGCCAGGCCAGCTCCTTGCGCAGCAGGTTCTGCCGGCGCTGCTCGGTCGCGGCGGCGACCCGCTCCCGCTCGGCGCGGGCGAGGACGTAGGCGCTGTAGCCGCCCTCGTACGCGTGCACCCGCCCGTCGGCGACCTCCCACGTCGCGGTGCAGACCGCGTCGAGGAACCACCGGTCGTGCGTGACGACGAGCTGGGCACAGCGGCGTTCGGCCAGGTGCGCGGCGAGCCAGGCGATGCCCTCGACGTCGAGGTGGTTGGTCGGCTCGTCCAGCACGACCAGGTCGTGCTCGGCGACGAGCAGCGCGGCCAGCGCGACCCGGCGGCGTTCGCCGCCGGACATCGGGCCGACGACGCTGTCCAGCCGGCCGTGCACGCCGAGACCGTGCAGCACGGCGCGGACCCGCGCGTCGCCCGCCCACTCGTGCTCGGCGGCGGCGCCGAGGACGACGTCGCGGACGGTCGCGTCCGGCGGCAGGTCGACGTGCTGCGGCAGCCAGCCGACGCGCAGCCCGCCGGTGTGCGTGACCCGGCCGGCGTCCGGCTCCTCGGCGCGCATGAGGATGCGCAGCAGCGTCGTCTTGCCGCCGCCGTTGCGGCCGACGACGCCGACCCGCTCGCCCTCCGCGATGCCGAGCGACACGTCGGCGAGGACCGTCGTCGTGCCGTACGTCTTGGCGAGCGACTCGGCGTTGACGAGGTTGGTCATGTCTCGAGCACGCGCGCGCCCGGCACCGGCCCGAACGCCGTCCGCACGCTGCGGCAGACGCCCGCGCCGGCCAGCCCCGCGGCGAGCGCGACGGCGTCGCCGCGCGAGCCGGCGAGGAACGCGCAGGTCGGGCCGGAGCCGCTGACGAGCGCGCCGACGGCGCCGCGCTCGACCCCCGCGTCGAGGGTGCGGCGCAGCTCCGGGCGCAGCCGCAGCGCGGCCGGCTGGAGGTCGTTGTACAACGCCCGCCCGAGGGCGACGGTGTCGTTGGCGCGCAGCGCCGCGAGCACGCCGTCCGGCTCGCGTTCCGGCCGCGGGTCGCCGCGGTCGTGCTCCTCGTAGACGCCGGCGGTGGACAGGCCGCGGTCGGCGAGCGCAAACACCCAGTGCCACTGCCCGCGCACCAGCACCGGCGACACCCGGTCGCCGCGGTTGACGCCGAGCGCGGTGCCGCCCTGGAGCGAGAACGGCACGTCGCTGCCGAGCTCCGCCGCGATCGCCTCCAGCTCGTGGCGGCCCATGCCGGTGTTCCACACCGCGTCGCACGCCACCAGCGCGGCGGCCGCGTCGGCCGAGCCGCCCGCCATGCCGCCCGCGACGGGGATGCCCTTGAGGATGTCGAGGCGGACGCCGCGGTCGACGCCCGCGACCTCGGCGAGGCGCGTCGCGGCGGCGACGGCAAGGTTCGCGGTGTCCGTCGGCACCTCGCCCGCGCCGTCGCCGGAGACCGTGCAGGAGATGCCGTCGTCGCTCGCCGTCGCGGTCACGTCGTCGTAGAGCGACACCGCCTGGAGGACGGTCGTGACGTCGTGGAACCCGTCCGCGCGGCGCGTGCCGACGGACAGGTGCAGGTTGACCTTGCCCGGGACGCGGACCGTGACCGGTGCCGGCACCCCGGCCAGGGCGCGACGCTCGGCCAGCGGGGACCTCCTCCGCCGCGAGCCTAGTGTTCCGCGCGGCGCGCGGTGGCGACGCGGGCGAACGCCGCCACGTCCAGCGCCTCCCCCCGCAGCCCCGGGTCGACGCCCGCGTCGCGCAACGCGCGTTCGGCCGCGGCCGGCGAGCCCGCCCACGGCGCGAGCGCCGCGCGCAGCGTCTTGCGGCGTTGCGCGAACGCCGCGTCGACCGCCGCGAACGTCGCCGCCCGCTCCCCCTCCGGCGGCTCCCGCCGCTCGAACGCCACCAGGCCGGAGTCGACGTTCGGCGCCGGCCAGAACACGCTGCGCGGCACCGCGCCCGCCTGCCGCGCGGCGGCGTACCAGGCGAGCTTCACCGACGGCACGCCGTACACCTTCGACCCGGGCGGCGCGGTCAGCCGGTCGGCGACCTCCTGCTGCACCATCACCAGCCCGCGCGCGAGGCTCGGGAAGCGGTGCAGCATCGTGAGCAGCACGGGGACGGCGACGTTGTACGGGAGGTTCGCCACCAGCGCGGTCGGCTCCGGGCCGGGCAGCGCGGTCACCTTCAGCGCGTCGGCGGTCACGACCTCGAGGTCGCCGCCCGCGCGGGCCGCCGTCGCCGGCAGCGCCGCCGCCAGCACCGGGTCGACCTCGACCGCGACGACCCGGCGCACCTCCGGCAGCAGGCCCAGCGTCAACGAGCCGAGCCCTGGCCCCACCTCGACCACCACGTCGTCCGGGCGCAGGGCCGCCGCCTTCACGATGCGGCGGACGGTGTTGCCGTCGACGACGAAGTTCTGGCCGAGCGACTTCGTGGGCCGCACCCCGAGCCGGGCCGCGAGGTCGCGGACCTCGGCCGGGGTCAGCAGCACCCGGGCGCCGTCCGCTACAGGAGCCGCCCGCAGTACGGCCACGGCGCGCGGCCCTGCCGCAGGTACAGCCGCTTCGCACGGTACGTCTGCTCCTCGCGGGAGGCGTTGATCGGGTCACCGGTGCCGCCGACGCTGTACCAGGTGGACAGGCGGAACTGGTAGAGCCCGCGGTACGCCCCGCCGCCGCCGATCGCGCGCGGGTTGTTGCCGGACTCGCAGCGCGCCAGCGCGTACCAGTTCAGGTCGTCGACCGTGCGGCGCCGGGTGCCGTAGTAGACGACCTCGCCGACCGGCTTGCGGACGACCTTGTCGCTCGTCAGCCGCCGCGCCGTGAGCCGGCGGTTGGTGTACGTGAGCCGCCACGTGCGCACCCGCACGCCCGGCACGCCGCGCACCGCGACGCGCGTCTCGCCCAGCCACAGGTGCGGGTCGGGCTTGCGCGTCACCGGGAACGCGATCGGGAAGTCGGCCGTCTCGACGCCCGCGCGGACCCGCGTCACCCGGACGGTCAGCCCGTCCAGCGGCAGGATCGTCAACGGCGCCGACACCTTGTCGGTCTTCGCGAGCTTCACGTGCGCCTGCGCGAACGCCTCGCGCAGCGTCGCCTTCGTCGTCACCACGGTGTAGACGTGGCCGTCGGCGAGGATGTTCACCCGGGCCGGCGTCCGCACCTCGAACGCCATGCCGGTCAGCGGGATCTCGCGCGACCGCGACGCGGACACGAACGCGCCCGACGCGTCGCGCAGCGCGAGCTGGTCCAGCGCCTCCGCGACCGACAGCGCGGTCACCCACACGGTGCGGGTGCGGCCGTTGAGCTTCAGCGAGAGCTGGCGGCCCCGCCGGACGACGATCCGGGAGCCCTCCTTGACCTTCACCTCCGGCGCGGGCGCCACGAGGTCGTGCTCACCCGTCTGGAGATGCAGGTGGTCGAGCACCCCGCCGACCGTGCCGGCGTACGTGCGAACTGCCCTCGGCTGGCCGTCGATCTCGACCTGCACCGTCTTGTCGAAGCTCACCCAGGCGTAGCCCGCGGTGAGGAGG
Organism: Mycobacteriales bacterium; assembly: GCA_035714365.1. Taxonomy (GTDB): domain Bacteria; phylum Actinomycetota; class Actinomycetes; order BP-191; family BP-191; genus BP-191. Next base: position 30,165 of record DASTMB010000007.1, read on the forward strand.
AGCGACAGGACCAGCCCCTGGAACAGCTTCTTCCGCACGATGCCCCAATGCTCGGCGTCTCCGGGCAGGGGACGTGCGGCACCCCGACGTCAGCACGCCTGGCGCACGCACGGGACTTCCCCATCCCGGCGGTCGGCGCCCGACGGTACGTGTCTTTTGCGAGACATGTCCAACCGGAAGGCGCCCTCTGTGGACACTCTTCGAGCCCTGTGGACGCAACTCCTGCCGTCTTACCCGAATGTGATTCGGGTTCTCTCAGGCCGCCCTGGGGAGCAGGTCCCGCTAGTTCCGCGCCCGCTAACGCGGGCGCTCCCTTAGTCGCGGGACCCGCTCCCCAGGCCGTCCCTACCAGGCCCCGAAGACTCTTTTCGCGTTGGCGTCGATGGTTGCGGCGAGGGTCTCGGGGTCCACGTCGCGCACCTCGGCGAGGGCGCGGACGGTGAGGGGGACGAGGTAGGGGGCGTTGGGTCGGCCGCGGTAGGGCATCGGCGTGAGGAAGGGGGCGTCGGTCTCGACCAGGAGGAGGTCGGCCGGCGCGCTCTTGGCGGCGTCTCTCAGGTGCTGGGCGTTCTTGAAGGTCACGTTGCCGGCGAAGGACATGACGTAGCCCTTGCTCGCGCAGGTCCTCGCCATCGCCTCGTCGCCGGAGAAGCAGTGGAAGACGGTGCGCTCCGGCGCGCCCTCCTCGTCCAGCAGGCGGAGCACGTCGTCGTGCGCCTCGCGGTCGTGGATCACCAGCGCCGTGCCGGTGGCCTTGGCGATCGCGATGTGCGCGCGGAACGACCGGTGCTGGTTCGCGACGTCGGCGGTGTCGCGGTAGTAGTCGAGGCCGGTCTCGCCGACGGCGCGGACGCGCGGCAGCCGCGCGAGCGCCTCGATCTCGCGCAACGCCTCGTCGGTCGCCTCGTCGGCGGCGTTCGGGTGGATGGCGGCGGCGGCGAGGACGCCGGGGTGCGCGTCCGCCTGCGACGCCGCGAGCCGCGACGACGGCACGTCGACGCCGATGGTGACGACGCGCGGCACGCCGACCGACGCGGACAGCGCGAGCGCCTCGTCGAGGTCGGTGCCCATCAGGTCGAGGTGGCAGTGGGCGTCGGCGACGGGCGTGCGCAACGGCTCGGGCGCGGGCGGCGCGTCGCCCTCCCGCTCGTAGCGCGGGCTCACGACGCCGGCTCCTCCACCCGCGGGAACAGCGCGTCGCCCTTCACGACCTTCGCCCCCTCGGGGAGCTGGCCCCACCGCGCGACGTCGGCGATGCGCTGCTCGGCCAGCTCGCCGGGCGCGCCGAGCGACGCCCACAGCGCCGCGCACGCCTTGGGCATGACGGCGTTGAGCAGCACGGCGACGGCGCGCAGCGACTCGGCGGTCGCGTAGAGGACGCGGTCGAGGTCGGCGGCGCGCTCGGGGTCCTTCGCGAGCCGCCACGGCTCGTTGTCGGTGACGTAGTTGTTGACGGCGCGCACGAACCCCATGACCGCGCCGATGCCGCCCTGGAAGTCGAGCGCCGTGATCCGTTCGTCGGCCTCGGCGGCGGCGGCGGACAGCGCGGCCTCCAACGCCGGCTCGGACACCACAGGCGGGAGCACACCGGACCGGTACCGCTCGACCATGGCGAGCAGCCGCGACGCGAGGTTGCCGAGCTGGTCGGCGAGCTCGGACTTGTAGCGGGCGTGCATGTCCTCCCAGGAGAACGACCCGTCCTGCCCGAACGGGATCGCCCGCAGGAAGTAGTACCGGTACGCGTCGCTGCCGAAGACGTCGGTGATGACCTGCGGCGCGATGCCGGTGAGCTTGGTCTTGCTCATCTTCTCGCCGCCGACGAGCAGCCAGCCGTTGGCGAACACCTTCCTCGGCAACGGCAGCCCGGCGGCCATGAGCATCGCCGGCCAGATCACCGCGTGGAAGCGGAGGATGTCCTTGCCGACGAGGTGCACGTCGGCCGGCCAGCGTTCCTCCCAGCCCGGGTCGGGCCAGCCGGTGGCGTTGAGGTAGTTCTGCAACGCGTCGATCCAGACGTAGATGACGTGGCTGTCGTCCCACGGCACCTTGATGCCCCAGTCGAACGACGACCGGCTCATCGAGATGTCCTGCAGCCCGCCGCGGACGAACGACACGACCTCGTTGCGCGCGCTCTCCGGCTCGACGAAGCCGGGGTTCGCGTCGTAGTGCGCGAGCAGCTTGTCGGCGAACTTCGACAGCGGGAAGAAGTAGTTCTCCTCGCTGATCTCCTTGACCGGGCGGCCGTGGATGGGGCAGTTGCCGTCGACGATCTCGGACGGCTGCTTGAACTCCTCGCAGGCGACGCAGTACGGCCCGGTGTAGGTGCCGGTGTAGACCTCGCCCTTCTCCTGCAACGCCTCCCAGAACAGCTTGACCCGGTCCTCGTGGCGCGGCTCGGTGGTGCGGATGAAGTCGTCGTTGGCGACGTCGATGGTCCGCAACGCCGGCAGCCACGCGGTGGACACCATGTGGTCGGTCCACTCGCGCGGCGTCATGTCGTGGGCGGCGGCGGCGGTGAGGATCTTCTCGCCGTGCTCGTCGGTGCCGGTGAGGAACCACACGCGCTCGCCGCGCTGCCGGTGCCAGCGGGTGAGCACGTCGCCGGCGACCGTCGTGTACGCGTGGCCGATGTGCGGCACGTCGTTGACGTAGTAGATCGGCGTCGTGACGTAGAACGCCTTGTCGGTCATGCGCCGAAGCCTACTGACGCCGCGCCACCCGGTTTCCCCGCCGCAGCACCAGCACCGGCGCGGCGACGGCGAGCGCGACGGCGGCCGCGCCGAGGAGGCGGACGGCGCCGGCCGACGGCCAGCGCACCGACGCGACGGCGAGCGCGGCGGCCGACGCGGTGGCGCCGAGCGCGAGCACCAGGCCGAGGTGGCGCAGCCGGGCGAGCGCGAACGCCCGGTCCACGCGGTGGTCGCGCGGCAACGACGTGGCGAGGTCGGCGAGGTCGAGGTACGCGACGACGAGCGCCGCCACGGCCGGGGCGCCGTAGTCGGCGAGGACGTCGCCGTAGATCAGCGCGAGGCCGTAGTGCGCGGCGAGCGCGAGCGCGGAGGTGGTGACGAAGCCGTCCCGCCACAGCGTCAACGCCGCGAGCACGACGAACGCGCACACGTAGGTGCCGGTGGTGATGGCGGCGCCGCCGCCGGCGACGGCGGTGTCGCGGGCGAGGACGGCGACGGCGATCAGCCCGGCGAGCACCCGCGCGGCGTCCCTCACCGCAGCGCCACCCGCGGCCGGGCGTGCAGCCGGGACACCTCGGCCAGCACGCGGTCCAGCGTGCCCGGCCCCTGCCACGGCACGACGGGCACGCCGACCTCGGCGAGCCGGTGGACGAGCGCGTCGCGTTCGAGCAGCCAGAGGCGCTGCGCGAGGTCGCGCGACCAGGTGCGCGCGGGCGGCAGCAGCGGTCGCGGCGACGTGTCCACGACGACCAGGCCGTAGCCGCGCCGGGCCAGGTCGGCGAGCGCGGTCGTCGCGCGGGTGTCCAGCAACGGCGACAGCGCGACGACCAGCGCCCGCGGCGGCAGCGTCCGCGCGGGGATGACGGAGACGTCCTTGGCGGCGTAGGTCCCGAACGCGTTGGTGCCGACGAGGTGCTCGACGATGCGGTGGCGGTGCACCCGCCCGGCGTCGGCGAGCAGCCAGCGCGTGACGCCGCCGAAGCCGACGACGCCGACGCGGTCCATCGACGCGAGGTAGTGGTCGGCGATCGCGGCGGCGGCGCGGACGCCGACGTCGAGGCTGGTCTCGCCCTCCGGGCCGCGGTCGACGAACGTGTCGAGGAACAGCACCAGCTCGGCGTTGCGCTCCGGCCGCTGCTCGGTGACGTGCAGCTCGCCGGTGCGGGCGGTGACCCGCCAGTTGACGCGGCGCAGCGGGTCGCCGGGGTGGAACTCCCGCACCGACACCGGCTCGATCCCGGCGCCGCTGACGCGGGCCGGGTGCGCGCCCGCGAGCGCGCGGGTGAACGGGTGCGACTCCGGCGCGCGGAACTCCTCCTCGCGCGGCAGCACGCGCAGCGTCTCCGTGCCGGTCGTGACGCTGCCGCCGAGCAGCCGGCCGGCGGCGTACGTCGTGACGATGGCGGGGCCGATCTCGTAGACGCCCCAGCGCCGCGGCGCGACGAGCAGCGTCACCTCGCGGCTGCCGCCGGCCGGCACGGCGACGGTCGCCGCCGCCGCGCCCTCGGCCACCGTCACACCCGGCGGGAGGACGACGTTGACCGTCGCCGACTCGACAGCGCCCGTGGCGGTGACGGTGACCGTGACGCCGACCCGCTCCCCCTCGACCGTCCGGTCGGCCGACACCGCGAGCGTCGCGGCGACCGTGGCCGGGCGGCGCAGCAGCCCGTACCCGAGCAGCGCCGCGGCCGCGGCGCCGACCGACACCAGCTCGGCCCGGCCGGTCGCGACGCCGGCGACCAGCGTCGCCGCCACGAACGTCGTGAGCCGCCCGGCGTGCGGCGTGACCCGCCAGGTCACCGGCGCGGCACCGTCGGCGGCGTCGGGACGCTGCCCAGCACCTGCTCGACCACGTCGTCGCCGGTGACGCGGCGCACCCACATCTCCGGCCGCAACGTCACCCGGTGCCCGAGCGCGGGCACCGCCACGGCCTTCACGTCGTCGGGCGTGACGTAGTCGCGGCCGTCGAGCAGCGCGCGGCCGCGGGCGAGCTTGAGCAGCGCGAGCGCGCCGCGCGGGCTGGCGCCGACGAGCACCTGCGGGTTGGTCCGCGTCGCCGCGGCGAGGTCGACCATGTACCGCCCGACGCTCTCCTCGACGGTCACCTGCTCGACCGCCTCCTGCAACGCGAGCACCTCCGCACGCGACACGACGGGCGCGACGGCCACGTCGTCGGCGCGGCGTTCCATCCGCCGGCGCAGCACCTCCCACTCGTCGTCGCGGTCGGGGTAGCCGAGCCGCACCCGGCAGAGGAACCGGTCGAGCTGCGCCTCCGGCAGCGGGTACGTGCCCTCGTACTCGATCGGGTTCTGCGTCGCGAGCACCGCGAACGGCGGGTCCAGCCGGAACGTCGTCCCCTCGACCGAGACCTGCCCCTCCTGCATCACCTCGAGCAGCGCGGCCTGCGTCTTCGGCGGCGTGCGGTTGATCTCGTCGGCGAGCAGCAGGTTCGTGAACAGCGGCCCCTTGCGGAACTCGAACGTCCCCTGCCGCTGGTCGTAGACGTAAGAGCCGGTGATGTCCGACGGCAGCAGGTCCGGCGTGAACTGGATGCGCCGGAACTCCAGCCCCAGCGCCAGCGCGAACGACCGCGCGACCAGCGTCTTGCCGAGCCCCGGGTTGTCCTCCAGCAGCACGTGCCCGCGGGCGAGGACGCCGAGCAGCACCAGCTCCAGCGCGGCGCGCTTGCCGACGACGGCCTCGTTGACCGCGTCGAGCACGTCCGCGCACCGCCGCCGCGCGGCGACGACGGACAGCGGCCCTACAGCCTTTCCAGCCGCTCCACGAGCAGCCGCAGGCGCGCGGCGTCGGGGGGTGCGCCGCGCCGGTCCGCCGGCGTCGAGTAGATCTCCCATAGCTCCTCACCCATCAGCCGCCGCGCCCCGGCCGGGTCCGCGGTGACGTCGACGCCGTGCCTGGTCAGCAGGCGTTCGGTCGCGAGCCGGCGCAGCATCGGCCGCGTGGCGTGCGCGAACTGCTCCGGCGACTCGGTCGCCCGCGCGAGCGACGCGTCGAGCCGCGCGAGCCGCACGTCCTGCTCCTCCGGCGGCGCGAGCTCGTGGTCGCCCGCCCGCCCCGGCGCGACGGCGCGCGGCCGGGCGCCGGCGCCGAGCAGCCGGCGCGCCCGCGCGAACGCGTACGCCGCCACCGCGAGCGCCGCCACCCGGTCCACGCGCAGCCGGTCCGGCGGCACCAGCACCAGCCCGAGCGCGAACAGCGCCAGCGCCCCCGCCAGCGGCCCGACCGCTCGGCGGGTCACACCGGCACCGCGCCGAGCGCCGCGGCGACCACCCGCAGCGAACGCCGCGCCGCCGCGCGCATCTCGTCGGTCACCGGGTGCGGCGAGAACCGCGCCTCCGCGAACAGCCGGGTCAGCCGCGCCGCGTCCTCGGCCGGCACCGCGTGCTCCGCGACCAGCCGGTCCAGCAGCTCCAGCGGCGACTCGGCCGCCTCGCGCGGCGCGCCGGCCGCGGCGAGGGCGCGTTCCATCCGGGCGTAGCAGGCGATGACGACCTCGCGCGCGTCGGCGCCGTCGTCGAGCTCCGCCGACAGCGCCGCCAGCTCGTCGCGGACCCGCCGCTGCCAGGCGGGCGGCGCGTCCGTGCCGTCGTCCTCCCGGTCGTACGCCCTGGTGGGCACGGCGCCGCGGGCCCGCGCGAGCCGCAGCCGCACCAGCCGCAGCACGCGGTACAGCCCGACCAGGACGACCGCGAGCAGCGCCAGGCCGACGACGACCTGGACCAGCAGGTCCAGCGCCGCGAGGGTCGGCGACGGCGGCCGGGGGTCGGCCATCCGCCCCCGGCGCAGGCGCTCGGCGGCCTTCACCCTGGTGAGGAACGGCTCCGGCACCGGGTGGCGCGCCAGCAACGGTCCGGTGCCCGACGCGGCGGCGGCGAGCGCGCAGCCGAGCGCGAGCAGGGCGACGGCGCGGGCGCGGCTCACCGACCGACCGTAGATCAGCCCGCGCGGCGTGTGGTCACGCGCCGGTATCGATTAGCGCGCCCCTTGCGACGTCCCCGCGCGGCGGGCGACGGCGGCGTCGTAGACGACCCGCTTCGGCACGCCGCGCGCGCGCGCCGTCTCGGCGATCGCCTCCTTGCGCGTCGCGCCCGCCGCCTCGCGCGCGTCCACCTCGTCGGCGAGGTCCCCGGCCGCCGCCGTCACGGGCGCGTCCGGCGCGCCGGCGACGACCAGCGTCAGCTCGCCGCGCACCTCCCCCGCCGCCCACGCCGCCAGCTCGGCGAGCGTGCCGCGGCGCACCTCCTCGTACGTCTTCGTCAGCTCCCGGCAGGCCACCGCCCGCCGCTCCCCGCCGAACGCCGCCGCCAGGTCGGCCAGCGTCGCGCCGAGCCGGTGCGGCGCCTCGAACAGCACGAGCGTGCGGCGCTCGGCCGCCAGCTCGGCGAGCCGCGCGCGGCGCTCGCCGCCCTTGCGCGGCAGGAACCCCTCCATGCACCACCGGTCGCTCGGCAGCCCGGACAGCGCCACCGCGGCCGTCACCGCCGACGGCCCCGGCACCCCCGTCACGTCCACGCCCGCCGCGCCCGCCGCCGCC